>NZ_KV793428.1:11611-39685 GCF_001808475.1 Klebsiella sp. HMSC09D12
CTCTGCGCTGGGTGCTCGGGGAGGCTGTATGAATTCTGGAAACTATCATGCCCGACCTATCCGTAAGGCATTAATTCTTAACTTCATCGTGCTGATAGCTGTTGTAGCGCTATCGGCAATTGGTATCTGGCTTATAAATCAGTGGGTAGCGGCATGAACATCTCAACAGTAAACGAGCTCATCCAGTCGCTGGAGAGTGCGGGCGAGCTGTCAATCAAAGAGACAAAGGTTATGGCGCTGGCGAAAGCGTACCAGCAGCTGGCTGCGGAGAATGCCTATCTGCTCAATGGCGCAGCCCGCGAACTCAACACTTCGTGGATGTTCCACAAAACGATGCTGGGTGCTCAGGCCGCGCTGGCGTGCCTTGCTCTTGGGCGTGAGTATGCTGCTCGCGAATGGCTGGAAGGCACCACAGACGAAGCTGGAGCCGAGATTCCCGACGATATTACCGTTGCTGGCCTGCAGGCATGGTTCGACAGCCAGATGGTCAGCAATGACGGGAAAAGCGGATTTTTGACCAGAGCAGAAGCTGAAGAGGCTATCAGAAAGGCATGTCCCGCAACCGATGCTTATCTGGCCGGGATTAAGGCTGATACTGCAGCCCCGCTGGTGAGCGCTCTTACGGTGATCGCAAATTCAGAGCAGATTAGCGGCGAAACGGTTGTGTGTGATTTTGACTCGCTTATTTCTGTTGCCGCGGGCGCATTGCGTGACTACTACGCCCAGCAGCTGCGCGAGGGGGCCAAATGAGCAACGCTATCGATGCACACCTGACCGATGAGGTGATCAACGCCGCATTCGAAAACACCAACTTTGGGCGCGATGACTTCCGCACAATCCTGGCCGAAACCGTCATGAAACGTGCCGCCGGTTATCACTCTGGCTGGACGGCGATAACCATCTGCACTCGCCTCAAGCTGCTGGGTAAGCAGGAGCGTCCAACAAAGCTCGGCCTGACGTTCGCCTTTCACCACTACTACCGCCAGAGCGTCCGCGATGCGCTGCTGCCAAAACAGGAGCGTGCAGCATGACTGATATCACCGAACTGGCGCAGTCTGAAATTAATGATGCGTTGGCTCAGCTGAAGCAGCTCAGCGAATACCCAACGCCGTCTACTCAGTACGCTCGAGTGCTGCATAAATACTTCTCCTCGCTGGTAGAGGCGCTGGAGAAGGCGCAGCAGCGGATTGAGGAACTGGAAGACGCAGAGCAAAAACTCTGTGCTGCGAATGTGACTCTTGATGCTCGCGCTGACCGAGCTGAGCGCCAGATGGCAGAGCTGGAGTCCCGCACCGTCACCGTAAAGCTGCCGCCTGAGCTTTACACAATCGGTGAGCTTATCAGGACGCAGGACAACCGCATTACCGATCAGCCCATGTTCGTCGTTTTCCAGAAGCGTGAAATTATCGGAAGCGACGAGCACTCGCCAAGTCGAATTTGCTGGGTATGGGATGGTGAAGAGGTCAGCGAGCTGAGAGCCAAGCGGCTGGAAGCGCTTTATCAGGATGGTCGCGACACTCGCGGATATGACCGATACGCGATGCAGGAAGTAGATGAGTTTGTTACTGCCTGCTTTACCGAGCATGGATGCAAAGACTACCTGCGCCAGAACGGCCATAACCTGCGGTTGCCGTACATTTACGCCTGCGGTTCTTTCCGAAATAACGAATATCAGCTGGTTAGAAATTGGCTCGCTGGCATCAAGGTGGAGGCTGAGTGATGGCTATAGAAAACCCGAGTTCATGCCCGCACTGCGGCGGTGAGAATGGATTCCACACGAAAGAGGTTGTGGATTTCAAGCAGTTTTATGCTTGGGATGGTTCATTCCTTGAGGGGCAGCACACCAGCGGCATTCGCGGCGGGAAAGCATTCTACTGCTGCGACTGCGGTCGGAATATAACATCGCGCATCAATAAGCCAGGAGCCAACCAATGACCAGCAAATTAACCAGAGAGCGCCTGCAGGAAATCGCTGAAGATGGATTCCTGAAGCATGGTGAAAGCAAAGAGCTGGCCCGCATGGCGCTGGCCGCAATGGACAGCGAGCCGGTGGCGACGCTGGATGTGCAAAGCAGGCGGCCTGACGGCAATAAGTTCGCGCTGGTTTTCTCATCTGCGGCACACAAATTGCCTGATGATGTTTATTTTCTCTATCGCCACGCGCAGCCAGCGCCGGAACGTGAGCAGGTACGCCGCGAGCACGCAGAGTGGTCACAAGCTACCTTCGGCAATGTTGGCCCGATTGGCCCGCTGAAGCACCTCAGCAAAGAAGCGCTGGAAGCTGCCGCTGAACCCGATGACCTCAGCGAGTGGGCGGATATGCAATTCTTGCTGTGGGACGCCCAGCGCAGGGCTGGTATCACTGATGATCAGATTACCCAGGCGATGATCGATAAGCTGGCGGTAAACAAGCAGCGCTCATGGCCGGAGCCAAAAGACGGGGAACCAAGGCTGCACATCAAAGAACAACCTCGTAAAAAAGTAGACCGCTGTGATGTTTGTACTGAAGGGGCTCGCGGTGGGTGTGGAACGTGTATTTTTAACGGTAATTTTGAATGAGGTGCTTATGACTTCTACAGATTTTATGGAAGAGAAAGAAGTATTCGAATTACTGGGGAAGAAAAAAACTGCTGTATGGCGTTTACGTAAAGACCATGGCTTTCCTCAACCAGTTCTAACATACCCTACTCGCTACAGTAGAAAGGCAGTTACCCGCTGGATAGATGAAGGTGGGATAAATAAAAATCAGTAGTAAACTGAGTGCAACGCTTAACAGTGTTGCACTCATCTTCTCACTGATGCCAACCAGGCAAATCGTTATTAAATTCAGCGGCTTCAGGAAATATTCGAACAGCTGGAATAATATCATGAATAATCTTGCCGTTATAAAAATAGTCAAGAGTTTCATCAACCATCCAAGAATGATTTTCATCTATGCGTGGGACAAGGTAATGAATATTAAACCTAACAAGCTTTGACTCAAGCTTGAATGATTTCGTGGCTTCAAGATTTTTCTCACGCCGCTTGTCTGCAACATCCCTTTGTACATCAACATCCATTGCAATATGACCAACACCAACTCCATAATTGGAAATCTGCTTTTCAATTTCTGACAAGTTGTTTGTGATATGTCGAGAGCGTTTCTCAAAAGAAACCTCATTTATACACCTCCATGTTAACAAAGAGGCATATTTTATTTTTGATATAAACCGAGGATCCCGCTCATCAGGCTGACCAAAAGCAAAAACATTAAAAAAATCATCGCTAAGAGCAGAGCCTTTGAGTAATCTTGCTAATTTAGTATGAAATGAGAGTGACCCATTGGCTTCAACTTCATTTCTAGCAGATTGTAACTTTGATGCTTTTACAAATCCAGTACCATAATCATCATCCCAGTGATAATCTTTCCCATAATAATTACTTAAATGATTTACAAGATAATTCTCTGGAGTGCTAATTACTTCAGATTTATATGTCACATCCATCCAAACGCTCATCCTTTTAGAATGGACGCGACCCTCTACTAGTTTAGCTCTGATGAAATGCGCATTTTCCTCTTGAACTGAATACGGCCCTTTCTGAAGCCTTTTACATTCAACAAAAAATTCACCACCGCCATCTAGACTACATTTGAAATCCGGTGTTTTTGCAATACCCTTACGCTCAGGAATAAATTCGACCTCGTAGCCTATTGCTGCATAGTTTCCTGCAAGAATCAATTCAAACATTGCAGAATCAGGATAAACGGTATTACTCTCAAGCATTCTTCGAGCACGCTCAACAGCGCCAGACACGTTATCAAGGAAATCAACACACTGACCGAGTTGGTACATCCAAGGAATTATATGCGATGCCATGGATATTTCAAATGCTCGTCTATTATCGATTAAAGACTTTGCTTGTGAGAAAAAACCAGCAACAACATCATCTCCATACCAACCTTTATCAAACTGAGCACCAAAATTAGTCTTCTTTGATGTTTCGTTAATATAATTAGTCTGAGCTTGCTCCAGGCGCTTAGAAAATTCGCGGGGATCAGTAGTAGTTTTGGCAAGCCATGTAATCGCTTTTATAACACTAACATTCCACTCAACACCAACATTCATATAATTCCCTCATATAAATTACGAAATAAAATGTACAATAAAACAAAAAACTAAGATTTATAATTTTTAACGTGCCATAAAATCTTTTCCGCATATAATTCATACGCTTCTTTCTGTTCAACCAGCCAATCGTGTTTGTTATACACCGCCATCACTCCTCCCAACTCATGCCCCAGCATCTTTTCGGTGACGTGAGGCATAACCCCTTCCCCTGATAAATTCGTCACCAGCGAGCGCCTGAAGTCATGTGTTCGCCACTCTGGTATATCAATTTTATCCCTTAATTTTTTCATATAGAGATTTGCTGACGAGCGATCTATAGGCTTGTCCAGTTCCTGGCCAGGAAACAGAACATCATTTCCAGCATTGAGGAGCCTTTCAACAAAAGGTTTCACCTGGTCAAACACCGGGCGACGGATAACGTTACCCATCTTTGAATGTTCTGCTGGAGTCGTCCAGATAAGATCATCCATATTGAACTCACTGGCAGTAGCAAGGCGCAGCTCTGATAGCCTGGCTCCCCAAAGCAAAAGCAGCTGATGAAGCACCTTGTTGGAGGTAACGATCTTGTTGTTTTCAAGAGCTAACCAAATCTTAGCCAGCTCGGTATACGTCAGAACCCGGCTCCCCACATCAGGTTTTTTACCAATGGTCTTAACGCTAAGCTTCAGGACTTCGCACGATGGGATCAACTGGCGGCTAATACACCAGTTCATGACAGAACGTAGCTGTAGAAGAAGCACCCTGGCCTTTTTGCTGTTCTTCTTTTCCTGCTTATCAAAGAAACGCACCCATGCAGAAACAGGAATGTTAACTACCGGAGCGTCCGGGAATTCTGTGTACATCGTGTTGTACACAACTGACTTGTACAGCGTCTGAGTGTTCGGCTTCAGCGTTTCAACATACTTGCTCCACCACTGATCCAGGCATTCTTTGAGAGTCAGCTCGCCATCTTCTTTGGCGAAATAATTTTTCGGGTTAAGCCCCTTGAGGTACAATTCGCGCATCTCGCCGACGACAACGCGCGCCTCCTTGAGAGACATAGCGGGATAGCGGCCAATGGAGAGGCGAACGGGCTTACCATTCCAGCGATAACGAAACTGAAATGTGATCGTGCCTGTGGGAGTTATGCGTACACTCAGCCCGTCACCATCTGTGACCTCAGCTGCGCCGCTGTATGGCTTAGCATTGATGCTACGGAGTTTGGTATCACTAAGGGCCACGGCTCTGTATCCTGTACACATTGAAATTCTGCATTCTGTACTCAATGTGTACGCAATGGCAAGTGAACGAAGTGATTTTCTAAGCGAATCGATGCGAACGGAAAGGAAATAAAAGGAATGAAATGCTTGATGGTACGGGGAATGATAGGATAACATGCAACACAAGCTGAACGCTTAAAAATCAGTAAGTTCTATGTCCCCTTAGTTAAATGGATATAACGAGCCCCTCCTAAGGGCTAGTTGCAGGTTCGATTCCTGCAGGGGACAATCTGCCTTGTTACATCGGGAAATCTCTGCCTGACACCCCGCCCCCTTTAGAGATATTTTCGTGTTGCAGGCCTGATGCAAGCGATGGCAGCCCGCTGTTCAACCTTCCAGCTACGCTCGTTAACCGGCGTTTATCGAACAGTTTACGTTCTGAGAACTCCCACCTCCAGCTAAAGCACACGATCCCGTATTGTCATTAACGTCGTATACACCTCCGGATTCAATTCACTACATAAATAATTAAATGCAAATCATTCCCTGTAATAATAACTATCAATTATAATTTTCTATTAGCGATATATTTAATTACTGCAGAAAAAGTGATAGACTGCACGACAGATAACGGTCTGACCCGATTCACCAATTGATATACAACATCATCTCTGATAAATTATTTAGCATGAATTAAACATCATACAATCATCAATACGTAGACAAAATTCAGCTTAAGAAACTCAAAAGCCAACCTATTTTTCATAAGATAATAATGACCATGGAAAGAAAAGAACGGAACATATGGAAACTCAACAACCTTCCGCCACTGGAATATTGTTCAATCTCTCGCGCTCAAAAATTATTAAATTGTGAATTAGAAGATCTGCTTCATTGGCATGATATTGGTGCAATAAGCCTTTGCATCAAATTAGGCAGAACCAACGGAACGTTAAAGAGTGCTATCCGCCATCAGCAGGGCGGCAACAAACCCTATTTTTTTAACACATCAAATATTGATGAATTGAGCAGAAGCGAAAGATCGTGGTCCCCTCACTCCAAAATAAACAAAATTTTTAGATTCAATGAAAGTGAACCGAACCTGGATGCCCAATATGGAACGCCTGTTACCCAGTTAAAACTCCGGGTTTCCGTATCTGGCCTGTGGTACAGCCACACGAGGAATTTAACGGAAGTACTAGAAAACCCCGATAGCATCATTACTGAACAGCGGATCAGCATAATTTCACCGGCAAGAAACGTCCTCTTCTGTCACTTCACCCCCGATGAGGATGAGAAGCCAACCATCACGATGAATAAGCTTTACATCACTAATCAGGCGATTGAGAAAATTTATGAGCATACCATCAGCAGCCGCCCTCTGGAATTTGCAGAAAAACCGCTAAATATAATTGAGGATAAAGAGGTGCATAATCCCTCAATTATTCTTCAAAATAAACTGCTCATTGAATTCATCAATCACATCATTCAAGCCAACCCACACTTTGGTGATAATATTCTAAACGCAACGGAAAACAATAAAAATAAAATATTCAATATCGCAATGGATAGACTAAGGGCAGAAGGCGTGGTCTCCAGCTACGGCAGCATTAATCTCCCGGCATCAGAATACACGCTCAAATGACTAACCGTGAATTTAAACATTAGAATAAAAACCCTTTCTGGCGCCATGAAGCGGTGGCGCATACCTCAGTTTTAAACGTCAAATGGCCTTCAATATAATTTCAGATATGAACCTGACTTCATAATAAGACCATACTTTATGAATTACCAGTCTGCTAATAAGTCATTTCATATAAACATAAATCAACATAACAACAAAGCTCGCTTATTCAGTATCTGTAAGACCTTCACTGATCTTCATCGCAGCCCGATGCGCCATCAGTATAAATTCGCGGGCCGCGGCGCTTTGCCAGGCGCCCTTTCGCTGTAGCAGACATGCGGTTCTCGCGAGTAACGGTGGGGTGAGTTCAATGGCAGTGAGATCGTCACGCGCCAGAATAATGGACGCCGGAAGCAGGGTTGCCAGCGATGTGCGTTCTACCACGGCCAGGAGAGCGCTAATCGAGTTAGCCTCCATCTGAACTTTCGGTTGAATATCACGCTGCCGGCAGTAACGTTCGATTTGCTGGCGAGTCGCGAAAGCGCGACTGAGCAGAATCAGAGATTCCTGACTGAGCGCAGCCAGCTTGACGCGTTCGGCCGTCGCCAGAGGGTGACGCCGGCCTACCACCAGCGCCAGGGTTTCCGAAAGCAGCGGCTGATAAACAATATCTCGCGCATCGTTGCCTTCGAAAGCAATGCCGATATCGAGCTCATCATTGAGCAACATGGTCTCCATTCGCTCCTGGGTCATCTCTTGCAAATCCAGCGTAATATTTGGGTAACGTTGATAGAACGAAGCCACCAGCGGCCCCACAAAGTAAGTCGTAAAGGTAGGCATCATCGCAATACGTAGCGAACCGCGCTGCAGGTCCTCCACATCATGAAGCGCACGCTGCCCCTCAGCAAGCTCCTGCCGCGCCCTGTGCGCGTACGTCAACCACACCTTCCCGGCATCCGTCAGACAAGTATGACGCCCGCTGCGATCAAAAAGCCGTACGCCCAGAGACTCCTCCAGCTGGCGAATCTGTTGCGATAAAGCCGGCTGCGAAATATGCAGTATCGCTGCGGCCCGCGTAAAACTACCTTGTTCAGCAACGGCAATGAAGTAATTGAGATGTCGCAGCAACATGAATTCACTCATAAGCAATTCAAATGAACTCAATCATAAATAAGTATTTTAACTTATCAAACAACAGGCGTACTCTCCCTGCGCCTTTTGACTGATAGCCCCAGGAGATCGCAATGAATTCCCCCCATCCTTACTTCAGCGCTCAACACGCCACGGTCACCCGGCAATGAATCAGACGCAACGTAACGGCGCCATGCTGCTGGTGTTGGTGCTTATCGGAATGAATATGCGTCCGCTGCTGACATCGCCAGGCCCGCTCCTTCCCCAGATACAGCAGGCAAGTGGTATGAGCTTCACGCTTGCCTCCCTGCTCACTGCGCTCCCGGTGATCGCGATGGGTCTGCTGGCGCTTGCCGGCGGCTGGATTAACAGCCGATTCAGCGAACGTCAAAGTATCGCCTTCAGTCTGTTAATCATCGCCGCCGGAGCTTTACTTCGCGAACTGGCGCCGCAGAGCGCGCTATTACTCAGCAGCGCGCTTCTTGGCGGGATCGGCATTGGTATTATCCAGGCGCTCATTCCTGCGGTAATAAAACGCCTGTTTCATCGTCGGACGCCTCAGGTGATGGGACTCTGGTCAGCGGCGCTGATGGGCGGTGGCGGTCTGGGAGCCGCATTTACGCCGTGGCTGGCGCAGCACAGCGCTATCTGGTATCACGCGCTTGCGTGGTGGGCGCTACCCGCAGCGACAGCGCTCCTTTGCTGGTGGCCGCTAAGCAGAACGTTACCTGTCCAGACGCCATCGACAATACAGCTCTCTGTTTTTCGCCATCGTCGAGCGTGGATACTTAGCCTCTATTTTGGTTTGATAAACGGCGGTTACGCCAGTTTGATCGCCTGGCTGCCACCCTACTATATGCAGTCAGGCTATAGCGCGCAGTTTAGCGGTACCCTTTTGGCGTTAATGACCGTCGGCCAGACTGGCGGAGCGCTACTTCTGCCTGTTCTGGCCAGGCATGAAGATCGGCGAAAGCTTCTGATGCTGGCGCTGGCGCTGCAGCTCATCGGCTTCTGCGGCTTTATCTGGCTACCGCAGCAGCTACCGCTTGCCTGGGCTATCTGCTGCGGTATTGGACTTGGCGGCGCGTTTCCGCTCTGCCTGGTACTGGCGCTCGATCACGCGAAGCACCCCGCTATCGCGGGTCGCCTGGTGGCCTTTATGCAAGGAGTGGGCTTTATTATTGCAGGTATTTCCCCCTGGCTTTCAGGGCTGCTGCGGAGCTTAAACGGCAATTTCCTTCCGGGCTGGATGTTTCACGCCGCCTGCGTCCTGGCGTTAATGCTCCTCACATTGCGTTTTGCCCCGGCACGCTATCCGCAAGAGTGGCAACATCAGAACTCAGCCACTCGCTAAACCCGTCTAATCCTCTTACGGGATGGTTACCCCATCCCGTATTCAGACAGAAAAAAGCCCAAAATCAAGTAACTATATCCCTACAAAAACCATTGTTAACGACCGTCGCCAGAATGAAATTTAATACCGAATGAAATTAATGTGTCGCCGAATCACGACACTCGTAAGTAACTAAAAATTAATAAAAAAATGGCTCTTGTTTCCCTCATTTTTTAGGCGTACATTAGCGCCATCTGGAGCCGTTTACGCTCAGAATTTACAGCTACCGCCGGCTAAAAAAGTGTCGTTTTAGTTAGCGATAGCTGAGCAGGCAATGAAGAGCAAATTCATGTAAGGCGTCTCGCCGAGAGCGCGGAGTGATGAGTCGTGAAATATTTCTTAATGGGCATTTCTTTTATGGTCATCGTTTGGGCCGGTACTTTCGCCCTGATGATCTAGCTTTAACGGTGTTAAAAAAAGGAGCCTCTCGGCTCCTTTTTTTATTCGTTGCTTTCGCTGGTTAACTTAGCCGCTGCCGGAAGCAGCCCGTCGGCGCGGAACATTGATTTAATACCGCGTACGGCCTGGCGGATACGATCGCGGTTTTCGATTAAAGCGAAGCGTACGTGAGTATCACCGTAATCACCAAAACCGATGCCGGGTGAAACGCAGACTTTAGCATCCTGCAGCAGCTTTTTAGCAAACTCCAGGGACCCCATGGCCGCGTACTGCTCAGGGATCTTAGCCCATACGTACATCGAGGCCTTCGGGCACTCCACCATCCAGCCCGCCTCATGTAACCCTTTCACCAGCACGTCCCGGCGGCGTTTGTACTGTTCGGCGATGTCGCGAACGCACTGCTGATCGCCTTCAAGCGCAGCAATAGCCGCAACCTGCAGAGGAGTGAAAGTGCCGTAATCGTGGTAGCTTTTAATGCGCGCCAGCGCATTAACCAACGTTTTGTTACCCACCATAAAGCCAATACGCCAGCCTGCCATATTGTAGCTTTTTGAGAGCGTAAAGAATTCGACGGCCACATCGCGCGCGCCGGGAACCTGCATAATAGAAGGCGCTTTCCAACCGTCATACACAATATCGGCGTAGGCCAAATCGTGCACGACCAGTACGTCATAACGCTTCGCCAGCGCGACGACTTTCTCGAAGAACTCCAGTTCAACGCACTGCGCTGTCGGATTGGATGGAAAACCGAGGATCATCATTTTCGGCTTCGGATAGCTCTCACGAATAGCGCGCTCAAGCTCGTTAAAAAAATCCACGCCTTCAACGAGGGGAACTGAACGAACCTGAGCTCCGGCAATCACCGCACCGTAAATATGAATTGGATAGCTGGGATTCGGCACCAGCACGGTGTCGCCATGGTCAAGCGTCGCCAGCATCAGATGCGCCAGCCCCTCCTTTGAACCGATGGTCACAATCGCTTCTGATTCCGGATCGATCTCTACGTCATAGCGATCCTGATACCAGCGAGAAATCGCCCGGCGCAGTCGCGGGATGCCGCGAGAGGTGGAATAACCGTGCGTATCGGGGCGCTGGGCAACGGTACATAGCTTTTCAACGATATGCGGCGGCGTCGCGCCATCGGGGTTACCCATGCTGAAGTCAATAATATCTTCGCCGCGGCGTCGCGCAGCCATTTTGAGTTCGGCAGTAATATTAAAAACGTACGGGGGGAGACGATCGATACGCGTAAAACGGCGTTCAGGACTGAATTCAGCCATAGATTCCTCGGATTAACGTTAGCGCCCGGACCGTCCGAGCGACGCGGCTGCAACCGCAGCACGTTTAGAAAATAACCCGAATATTTTCTTCCTGTCGAGAGGTGGATTAAAAAAAATTTTTCACGCTGAAAACGGGCATCATTTCAGCTAAATACGGCAGAAAGAAGCATCCTGGATATCATACTCTTCATTAAATTTAACATTTTGATATCTTTAACTTTACGCAAAAAGCACCGTCTGCGCAGACGCTATTGAAACTCAGCGCATCGTCATTAATCCCCTTTTATTTGTGTGACTTTTCCTCATTCCTCTCTTCGGCTGGTCTTCTGCGACGAGGTTTTCTATCATATTGCTTTCTCGCGATTAACACGGCGCACACATGCACGAAATATTTACTATGCTGCTGGCGGTTTTTGACCGCGCGGCATTAATGCTGATTTGTCTCTTTTTTCTCATTCGCCTGCGCCTGTTTCGTGAACTTCTGCATAAATCCGCGCACACGCCAAAAGAGCTGCTGGCCGTTACCGCCATTTTCTCCCTGTTTGCCCTTTTCAGTACCTGGTCCGGCGTACCGGTCGAAGGTTCACTGGTCAACGTGCGTATTATCGCAGTCATGTCCGGCGGGATCCTCTTCGGCCCCTGGGTAGGCGCGATAGTGGGCGTCATTGCCGGCGTACATCGCTATCTAATCGATATTGATGGCGTCACCGCCATCCCCTGCTTTATCACCAGCATTGTCGCCGGTCTACTCTCCGGGTTAATCAGTCGTAAAGTCCCTAAAGCGCAGCGCTGGAAAGCGGGGATCCTCGCCGGGATGCTGTGCGAAACCTTAACCATGATACTCGTGGTGGCGTGGGCTCCATCGTTCTCGCTGGGGATAGATATCGTGTCAAAAATCGGTATTCCGATGATCCTTGGCAGCGTATGCATCGGTTTTATCGTTTTGCTGGTGCAGAGCGTTGAAGGGGAAAAGGAGGCCAGCGCCGCGCGTCAGGCGAAACTGGCGCTCGACATCGCTAACAAAACGCTCCCCTTGTTTCGCCACGTCAATAGCGAGTCCCTGCGTCAGGTATGCGATATTATCCGCCGCGATATTAATGCCGATGCCGTCGCCATTACCAATACTCAACATGTGATGGCCTACGTCGGCGTCGGGGAAATCAACTACCGGGATAACGACGACTTTATCAGCCCGACAACGCAACAGGCGATTCGCTATGGAAAAATCATTATTAAAAACAATGACGAAGCTCATCGGACGCCGGAAATACACTCTATGCTGGTCATTCCTCTATGGGAAAAAGGTATCGTCACCGGTACGTTAAAAATCTATTATTGCCACGCTCACCGCATAACCTCATCGCTACAGGAAATGGCGATTGGCCTGTCGCAAATCATCTCGACTCAGCTGGAGGTCTCCCGCGCAGAGCAGCTTCGTGAAATGGCTAATAAAGCCGAACTGCGCGCACTGCAAAGCAAAATTAACCCCCACTTTTTATTCAATGCCCTGAACGCGATTTCGTCGTCGATTCGCATGAATCCGGACACCGCGCGCCAGTTAATTTTTAATCTGTCGCGCTATCTCCGCTACAACATTGAATTAAAAGATGATGAACAAATAGACATCAAAAGGGAGCTGTATCAAATCAAGGATTACATCGCCATTGAACAGGCTCGCTTCGGCGACAAGCTGACGGTGATTTATGATATTGATGATGAAGTCAGCTTTATGATCCCCAGCCTGCTTATTCAGCCGCTGGTGGAGAATGCGATTGTCCACGGGATTCAGCCTTGTAAAGGTAAAGGGGTGGTGACCATCGGCATTAATGAGTGCGGAAATCGGGTACGAATTAGCGTTCGCGATACGGGGAACGGTATTGACCCTGCGGTAGTGGCGAGAGTCGAGGCTAACGAAATGCCGGGAAATAAAATTGGCCTGCTCAATGTTCATCATCGGGTCAAGCTGCTGTACGGCGAAGGCCTGCATATCCGACGCCTGACGCCAGGGACCGAAATCGCCTTCTATGTGACTCACCAGCACGCGCCCCAGGCGGCCAGGGAGTCGCTGCTGTCATGAGCGGAGATAAAATGAAAGTCATCATTGTTGAAGATGAGTTCCTCGCGCAGCAAGAGCTCACCTGGTTGATTAACACCCATAGCGAGATGGAGATTGTCGGCACCTTTGACGACGGGCTGGACGTACTGAAGTTTTTACAACACAACAAAGTCGACGCCATTTTTCTCGACATCAATATTCCTTCGCTGGATGGCGTACTACTGGCGCAAAATATCAGCCAGTTCGCGCATAAGCCCTTTATCGTATTTATTACCGCGTGGAAAGAACATGCGGTGGAAGCCTTTGAGCTGGAAGCCTTTGATTACATCCTGAAGCCCTATCAGGAGTCGCGCATCATTAATATGCTGCAAAAGCTGACCAGCGCCTGGCAGCAGCAGCAGCAGCCGAGCGCCGGTGCGATGCCTAATCCGGCCAGGGAAAATGACACCATTAACCTGATTAAAGATGAGCGGATTATCGTCACCAGCATCCACGATATTTACTATGCGGAAGCGCATGAAAAGATGACTTTTGTTTATACCCGAAGAGAGTCATTTGTGATGCCGATGAATATTACGGAGTTCTGCAACAAGCTACCGACGGCGCACTTTTTCCGCTGTCACCGCTCGTACTGCGTCAACCTGAACAAAATTCGCGAAATCGAACCCTGGTTTAACAACACCTATATTCTGCGGCTTCGCGATCTGGAGTTCCAGGTTCCGGTCAGCCGCAGCAAGGTCAAAGAGTTTCGCCAGCTCATGCATCTGTAGGAAAGTTACCCGGATAAGCGATTTATCCGGGTTAACGTAAGGATTAAAGAACCTGTCCCAGAGTCTGACGCAGGTGGGCTCCGGATCCCAGTAGCCCCGGATTGTCGTGGACGATCAGATAGACCGGGATATCCTGCACGAAGGCTTTAAACCGACCTTTATCTTCAAAACCGCCGCGAAAACCTGAAGCTTTAAAGAAATCGAGGAAGCGCGGCACAATGCCGCCAGCGATATACACGCCGCCAAAAGTACCGAGCGTCAGAGCCAGGTTACCGCCAAAGCGGCCCATAATGACGCAAAATAGCGATAGCGCGCGACGGCAATCGATGCAGGTATCGGCCAGCGCACGTTCAGTCACATCCTTAGGCTGCAGATTTTCCGGCAGACGCCCGTCAGATTTAACGATCGCATGATAAAGGTTCACCAGTCCGGGCCCTGAAAGTACGCGCTCGGCGGAGACGTGACCCAGCTCGGTACGCAGCTCTTCCAGAATAATGCCTTCCTCTTCGCTGTTAGGCGCAAAATCCACGTGCCCGCCCTCTCCCGGCAGGCTCACCCAGCGCTTATCGACATGAACCAGATGAGCAACGCCCAACCCGGTACCTGCGCCATAGACGGCTATCGGCTTGCCTTCAATCGGCTTCGCGCCGCCAAACTGAATCAGATGTTCGGCTTTCAACATCGGGATCGCCATCGACACCGCCGTGAAATCATTAATGATTTCCAGATGCGAGAACCCCAGATTTTTTTTCATCTCGGCGATAGAAAATGCCCAGGTGTGGTTGGTCATCGCCACCCAATCGCCGGTAATGGGACAGGCGATGGCTATACAGCCGTCCTCAACCTTGACGTTATGCTCTTCCAGATAGACCTGAACAACAGCTTCAAGACTGGGATAATCGAGCCCGGAATAGGTCTTTGCACGGGAGATCTCCCCGCTTGCCAGATCGCACAACGCCAGACGAGCATTCGTTCCGCCTACGTCCCCTACTAAAGCAAATTTTGTCATTCCGTTACGGCTCCGCTAAAGTCAAAATAATTCTTTTGGCACACTCTAAATTCATGAAGCGCTAACAACAACGACCAACGCATAAGCGCCCCTGGTTTAGCGATCTGCGTCACAATTGAACTGAAATTCATGAAAAATTGAGCATCCTGGCGCTTACAATTTTCAGGTTGCATCATTACTTTATCGTTTCAGCACCATTTGCGTCGACGCTCTTTACGAGTCCATGCAAATTAGTGCCAAGGATACTCAGAAGGATATTTTCATGCTGCACCCACGCGCCAGAACCATGCTCCTATTATCGATACCCGCAGTCGTCATTGGTATTGCTTGCAGTCTGGTTTTAATCGTGGCGATGAAAATAGCCGCCGTTTTGCAAAATATCCTGTGGACCAGCCTGCCTGCGAGCGTAGGCATCAATGCCGATGGCCCTTTGTGGACGATGGCTATTCTCACCGGAACCGGCATCGCCGTTGGGCTGATCGTGCGCTTTAGTCCCGGGCACGCGGGACCGGACCCGGCAACAGAGTCGCTGATAGGCGCACCGGTCAGCACCAGCGCGCTGCCGGGTCTGCTTGCGGCGCTGATAGTGGGTCTGGCGGGCGGCGTTAGCCTGGGGCCGGAACATCCTATTATGGTCGTGAATATCGCCCTGGCGGCTGCGGTGGGCAGTCGCCTGTTTCCACGCATTACCCCTCTGGACTGGACGATTCTCGCCGCCTCCGGCACCATCGGCGCGCTATTCGGCACTCCGGTCGCGGCGGCGTTGATATTTTCGCAAACGCTGAACGGCAGCAACGATGTTCCCCTGTGGGACAAGCTATTTGCTCCGCTGCTTGCGGCGGCAGCGGGTTCCCTGACCACCAGCCTGTTTTTTCACCCCCATTTTTCGCTACCGCTGCCTTATCTGTCGGAGCTGCGCTTCGTCGACATTATTAGCGGCGCCATCGTGACGCTTATCGCGATTGCCGTTGGCATGGTCGCCGTCTGGTGCCTGCCGCGTCTACACACGCTGATGCATCGTCTGAAAAATCCTGTGCTTACGCTGGGCGTCGGCGGGTTTTTATTAGGGATTCTGGGCGTCATCGGCGGGCATATCACGCTATTTAAAGGCCTTGATGAGATGCAGCAGTTGCCGGTAAGCCTGACGCTTGGCGCCAATGATTACCTGCTTATTGCCGTGATCAAGCTTGCGGCGCTGATACTTGCCGCCGCCTGCGGTTTTCGCGGCGGGCGTATTTTTCCTGCCGTGTTCGTCGGCGTCGCGCTCGGTCTGATGCTGCATGCACACGTTCCCGCCGTGCCGGCAGCCATCACGGTTTCCTGCGCTATCCTCGGCCTGACGCTGGTAGTGACGCGTGATGGCTGGCTGAGCCTGTTTATGGCGGCAGTGGTCGTGTCGGATACCACGCTACTGCCGCTACTGTGCATTGTTATGCTTCCGGCCTGGCTGCTGCTGGCCGGAAAGCCGTTGATGATTGCCAGAAAGAATAGCGATTAAACGCGACTGTTCCTCTCTTCCAGCGCCTGAGTGACCGTGCGCAGAAAGTCGGGGATATCCATTTTGGGCAGCATCACCTCTACCAGCGTCAGTCTGTCTGAGGCGACGCTGCTGTTCATCGCTTCTCTCAGCTCATGCGTGCGAGTCACGCGCCAGCATCGGGACGGGACATCGGGAGCAAAAGCATCAGGCAGACGATTCCAGTCCCAGAGCGCAATATCGTTATACCGCTGCTCGGGGCCGTGAATCGCGCGCTCCACCGTATAGCCTTCGTTATTGAGCAACAGAATCAGCGGACGTTGCTTATCCCTGAGCATCGATCCCAGTTCCTGAATAGTTAACTGCGCTGCGCCATCGCCGACAATCAGCACGACCCTTCTGTCCGCCGCTGCTATTTGCGCCCCGTAGGCTGCCGGAAGGGTGAAACCTATCGATCCCCATAGCGGCTGGACAATCAGCGTTGCGTCAGTGGGCAGCTTAAGCGCGGCGGCGCCAAAAGCCGCGGTTCCCTGATCGGCAAGAATAATGTCTCCCGGGCGGAGCTGTTCCTGCACCGTACTCCAGAAGTTTTTCTGCGTCAGGCTTCCTTCAGGCGCGCCGCTCACCCCGGGCGCCTGAATATTCGGCGGCACCCATTCCCCCGCCAGACTTGCGGAGAGCTCGATGACTATTTCGAGCGCCTTATCCATCGGAACCCGGCTGAACCAATGGTCGCCTACCCGAACGGCAAACGGCTGGATTTCAATCGTTTTTTCCTGCGGCAGATGCTGGGTAAAGCCCGCGGTAATGGTGTCGGTAAAACGGGTGCCGATACAAATAATGGTGTCAGCGTTTTCAATGGCCTCGCGGGTTTCCTCTGCGCTAGCAATCCCGCTGTAAGTGCCAACAAAACCGCTTTGTTGCTCATCAAAAAGCCCTTTGCCCATTAGCATCGTGGCGCAGGAGACGGGCACGCTGGCGACCCATTTTCGGAGAACATTTTGTAGCCCATAGCGCTGAGCAAGAAAATCAGCCAGCAGCGATACGCGACGACGACTTCTGAGCATCCGCTCCGCGTGCTCGCGGAATCCCGCCAGCTGGTTCTCATCGGCAGGCAGACTCGGAATAAGCAAAGGATGTGCAGGGGGTGTCGCTTTTGCCTTCGCCACATCGGCAGGCAGCATCAAATAACCGGGGCGATGATGGGTGAGCATCTCGCAGAGTACGCGGTCGATTTCATGGCAGGCATTTCCCGCCGCCAGTACCGCCTGAGAGCAGGTAATCTGCTCGCTCATGCGCGAGAAGTGGCTGAAATCACCGTCGCCCAGCGTATGGTGCAGCAGCTCGCCGCGCTGCTGCGCGCCGGTTGAGGGGGCGCCGACAATATGCAGAACCGGAACATGTTCGGCGTAGCTGCCGGCAATACCGTTAAGCGCGCTCAGTTCGCCGACGCCGTAGGTGGTCAACAGCGCGCCTGCGCCTTTGATACGCGCATAGCCATCAGCGGCGTAGGCCGCGTTGAGCTCGTTAGCGCAACCTACCCACCCTAAATTCTGCTGCGCAATAACGCTATCGAGAAACTGTAAATTGTAATCACCAGGTACGCCAAACAAGCGGTCTATGCCGCAATCTACGAGACGATCCAGCAGATAATCGCCAATGGTATAAGTCGGTTGCATATCCTTACTCTCCTCTCGTGCAGGTAAGTTGAGTATTGAATAAGCAGTTGCGCTGTCCAGATTGCACTCAACAAAGACGGTGGAAAGCAAAATTTACGCGTTCCGGGAGTATACTCGCCGGCAAACATTCTTTAGTGTAAACGTATACACAACCCTGTTTTAAGTGCGGAGGAAGTATGGTTTACCAGGCAAACACCACGCGATATCAAACGATGGAATACCGCCGTTGCGGTCATAGCGGGCTAAAGCTACCGGCAATTTCTCTTGGGCTTTGGCATAATTTCGGCGACGAAACGCGGGTGGAAACCAGCCGTCAGCTTCTGCGTCACGCATTCGATCTCGGCATCACCCATTTCGACCTGGCCAACAACTACGGGCCACCGCCGGGTTCCGCGGAGAGCAATTTTGGTCGCATCCTGAAAGAGGACTTCTTGCCCTATCGCGATGAACTGATTATCTCCAGTAAAGCCGGTTATACCATGTGGGACGGCCCCTATGGCGACTGGGGCTCACGCAAATATCTGATTGCCAGCCTCGACCAAAGCCTTAAACGAATGGGCCTCGACTATGTCGATATTTTCTACCACCACCGTCCCGATCCTGAAACGCCGCTGCAGGAAACCATGCGCGCGCTGGACCATCTCGTCCGCCAGGGGAAGGCCCTGTACGTTGGATTATCGAATTATCCTCTCGAACAGGCCCGGGAAGCCGTCAATATTCTTAACGAGCTGGGCACACCGTGTCTGATTCATCAGCCTAAATATTCCATGTTCGAACGCTGGGTCGAGGGGGGCTTACTCGATTTCCTGCAGAGCGCAGGGGTGGGAAGTATAGCGTTTTCACCGCTTGCCGGCGGCCAGTTAACTAACCGTTATCTGCACGGCATTCCGGCGGATTCCCGCGCCGCCAGCGGCAGTCAATTCCTGCAACCGGATCAGCTTACCGAAAGCAAACTGGAAAAGATTCGTCAACTTGACGCACTGGCCGAAGCCCGCGGGCAGAAGCTCTCGCAGATGGCCCTGGCCTGGGTGCTGCGCGACGAGAAAGTGACTTCGGTATTGATTGGCGCCAGCAAAACCACGCAGCTCGACGATGCGATTGGCATGCTGGAAAACCGCCGTTTCACCGCCGAAGAACAGGCAACGATTGACGCAATCCTTGCGGTGTAAATTCATTTTTACTTTAGCAAAAAGTGCTCTCACTGGCGATTTAGGAGTTCCTCCGATGCGACGGGGCTTTACTGCCCCGTAATATCGGGTTAACAGGCCGACAACGGCCCCGATCGTGAAGGAGAAGAGTATGTTCAGGTCACTGATTTTGGCTGCAGTGCTTCTGGCTTCAGCGCCATTGGTCGCTAACGCTGGTGAAATCACCCTGTTGCCATCAATAAAATTACAAATTGGCGATCGCGACAATTATGGTAACTACTGGGACGGTGGCGGCTGGCGCGACCGTGATTACTGGCGTAAACACTATGAATGGCGCGATAACCGCTGGCGTCGTCACGATAACGGCTGGCATCGCGGCTGGGATAAAGGTAAAGCCTACGAACGCGGCTATCGCGAAGGCTGGAAAGATCGCGACGACCGACGCGGCGGCTGGGGACGAGGCCATGGCGGCCGCGGCCATGGTCACGGGCATCATTAATCGCAAAAGGGAGCCATCCGGCTCCCTTTTTTAATTACCTGCTTAACCGACCAGCGTTCCAACAATCAGCCAGCCGTTGAGCACCACAACCACCGCGACAATCGCCCACCCCAGCACTTTCACCCACCGGGAATTAACCAGATCCCCCATCAGCCGCGCATTGCTGGTAAAGATGAGCAGCGGCACCAGCGCCAGGGCGATACCGAAGCTCAGCAAGACCTGGCTCATCACCAGAATACGCGTCGGATCAAGCCCCATCAAAATCACAATGAATGAAGGCAGCATGGTAATGGCCCGACGAAACCACAGCGGAATATGAAAGCGAATAAAACCCTGCATTACGACCTGCCCCGCCAGGGTGCCTACAACCGTGGAGGATAAACCGGCGGCGACCAGGCTCAGCCCAAAGATGGTGGCTGCCGCGTGGCTCAACAACGGCTCCAGCGTCAGATAGGCCTGATCGAGATCGGCAACGCCGGTGTGACCATTGAAATGGAAGGCCGCGGCGGCGGTCGCCATCATGGCCAGGTTAACAAAACCTGCGATGGTCATAGCGATGGCAACATCCCAGCGCGTGGCGTTATAGCGCTCTTTGCGCGTCCCCCCGTGCAGGTGCTGAGTGAGCGACGAGTGTAAATAGATAACATGCGGCATGATGGTCGCCCCCAATACCCCGGCGGCAAGGAATACCGCTTCGCTGGTTGGCAGAGACGGTACGAGCATGCCTTTCGCCAGCGGCGCCAGCGCCGGCTGGGAGAAGATAAGTTCAACGACATAAGCCGCCGCAACAAACAGCAGCAGTCCGCCGATGACTTTTTCCAGCGGTTTTTGTCCGCGGCGCTGTAGCATCAGGATCAGGAACGTCGCGATCCCCGTCAATACCGCGCCCTGCAGCAATGACACGCCGAGCACCAGCTTAAATCCAATGGCTGCGCCAATAAACTCTGCAAGGTCGGTCGCCATAGCGATAATTTCCGCCTGCACCCAGTAAAACCACACCACCGGACGCGGGTAGTGGTCGCGAATTTGCTCTGCCAGATTTTTACCGGTAGCGATACCCAGCTTCGCCGACATCACCTGAATCAGCATCGCCATCAGATTTGCCCACACGACCACCCATAGCAGTTGGTAGCCAAAGCTGGCGCCGGCCTGGATGTTAGTAGCGAAATTACCCGGATCGATATAGCCAATGGCAGCAATGAACGCAGGCCCCATCAGGGCGAGCTTAATCTTGCGCGCTGCGCGACCGCTGCTATTCTCAACGCGACTGTTTGTCATTTTCTGCCTCTGGAAATATAGCCTTTGCTATGTTTTATGCTATCAAAATGCGAATGATTATCAAGTTCATTTAGAGCGATGATAATGATTGCTGTGATAGGGGGGAACGATAGCAGGTCAGTAACTTAAAACCGGGGAACTGATAAATTCTCTTAATCAGTCATCAGAATAGTACAACAGCGCAACTTTTAAAACTTTTACGTAACATAACAAAAATGCATGGTTGATCACTATTTTTGCCATTAGTCACATATCCTTGCAATAGTGTGTGCTGGCTCTCGTTTTCTTTGCGCTTGTTACATAGAATGTGCACAGAAATTTAACCTGCCTCATATTTGGAGCAAATATGGACCGCGTCTTGCACTTTATTCTCGCGATCGTAGTGGTGGCTATTCTGGCCCTGTTGGTCAGCCACAACCGTAAGCAGATTCGTATTCGTTATGTCATTCAGCTGCTTGTCATTGAAGTGCTGCTGGCCTGGTTCTTCCTGAACTCTGACATTGGTCTGGGTTTTGTGAAGGGCTTCTCCGAGATGTTCGAAAAACTCCTCGGCTTTGCCAATGAAGGGACAAACTTTGTCTTCGGCAACATGAACGACAAAGGCCTAGCTTTCTTCTTCCTGAAAGTTCTGTGCCCTATCGTCTTCATTTCCGCGCTGATTGGTATTTTGCAGCATATTCGTATTCTGCCTATCGTCATTCGCGCGATCGGTACCGTACTGTCCAAAATCAACGGTATGGGCAAGCTGGAATCCTTTAACGCAGTCAGCTCGCTGATTCTGGGTCAGTCTGAAAACTTCATCGCGTATAAAGATATTCTTGGCAAAATGTCCCGCAACCGCATGTACACCATGGCTGCGACCGCGATGTCTACGGTATCCATGTCTATCGTAGGTGCGTACATGACCATGCTGCAGCCGAAATACGTTGTTGCGGCGCTGGTACTCAACATGTTCAGTACCTTTATCGTTCTGTCGCTGATTAACCCGTATCGCGTTGACGAAAGCGAAGAAAATCTGCAGATGTCTAATCTGCATGAAGGCCAAAGCTTCTTCGAAATGCTGGGTGAATATATCCTGGCGGGCTTTAAGGTGGCGATTATCGTCGCCGCCATGCTGATTGGCTTTATTGCCCTGATCTCCGCGCTGAACGCCCTGTTCGCCACCGTTACCGGCTGGTTTGGCTATAGCATCTCCTTCCAGGGGATCCTCGGCTATATCTTCTATCCGGTGGCGTGGGTCATGGGCGTACCGGCAGGCGAAGCGCTGCAGGTAGGTAGTATTATGGCAACCAAGCTGGTTTCTAACGAATTCGTCGCCATGATGGATCTGCAGAAAGTGGCCGCCACGCTCTCACCGCGTGCGGAAGGTATCATCTCTATCTTCCTGGTCTCCTTCGCTAACTTCTCATCTATCGGCATTATCGCTGGCGCAATTAAAGGCCTGAACGAAGAGCAAGGTAACGTGGTTTCTCGCTTCGGCCTGAAGCTGGTTTACGGTTCCACTCTGGTGAGCGTGCTTTCTGCGTCTATCGCCGCGCTGGTACTGTAATCCCTCTTCGCTAGAGAGAAAGCCGGGCAAGTCCCGGCTTTTTTACGTCCGCAGCTCGCTCAGCGGCTGCGGTTTACCTACCAGATACCCCTGGAGGTAATCGACCCCTAGCTGAAGAAGTTTTTCCCGCTGCTCCGGCGTTTCAACGTATTCCGCCACCACCTTCATCTTTTTAACCTTAGCCATTTCGATAATCGATTTGACCATAATGGCGTCCAGCGGATCGGTTTCGATATCCCGCACGAAGCAACCGTCAATTTTTAAAATATCGGCCTGCAGGCTTTTCAGCCGCTCATAGTTAGCGTAGCCGGTGCCAAAATCATCGATAGCGATAGCGCAGCCGAATTCTCGCAGCTGCTGTATGTTATACATACTGGTTTCCACATCGGAAAACGCCTGCTCTTCGGTGACTTCAATCGTTATCGCCTCCGCCGACAGGTTATAGCGTTTAAAAAGCGAGATAATTTGCGTCGCGCTATCCTTTTGCATCAGCGTATAGGGCAGCAGATTCACGGAGAAGTGCTGCCCTTGATGGTGCCTGAGCGAGCTGAACAGCGTTTCCAGTACCTGCATATCAAAGCGCTGGCTCAGATTAAACTGCGCGATCGGCGGAATAAACTTATCGGGCGTAATGATGTTATTACCGCAGCGCATACGGCAAAGAACTTCATAGTATCCCTTTCCTGCGGCATCGCGGATGGGCTGGGCATACAGTACCAGACCGCGCTCATTAAGCGCCTGCTTAATCTGCGCCAGCAGCCGGACCTGTTCGCTTGTTTGATCGGAAATCTGTTCCTGAGCGGCGTCAAGCGCTAACACGCGACGAGCCGCGCCGGCCTGCTCCGATAGCCAGCTAAGCTGACCAAGCATCGGGTGAATATCCGATTCGGTACCGCTATAGCCTCCCCACGATGCGCCAAACTCGAGATCCAACGTCTGGTTGTTCCAGCTGAACTTCTTATGGTTAAGCGTGGAAACGATATGATTTAAACGCGCCTCAGGTTCAGGGCCGTTTAGCACCAGCAATAGCTCACTACCGGGAAGCTGAAAAATCCGCTCTCCCTGAGACAATAGCGGCTGTAGCTTACAGGCGATTTGCCGTTTGCTCTCAACCCTCATCATCATGCCGTAATGGCGGCTAAGGAAATCCAGATTCTGTATTCGCAGGCTGCTTATAGCAACCGCGGGGTTACGCTGCAGATGACTCTCCAGCGCACGCAAATTGGGCAAACCGGTTAGCGGATCTTCTTCCGCCTGGTCTCGCCATCTGAACTTCATTCTTTCACTGCGCGCGTAGATATCCGCCATATAAAACAGACAGATAGTGAAACAAATTAGCACCGAAAGCACAAATGACAGGGAATATTCAGTTTGTACCCCATGCAAAAAATTCTGGTTATAGGCCACGAGTAAAAATGCTGAAACGGACCACGAAATGCGAATCAGCGTATGCGCCAGACGACTAATACCAATAAAGTACAAAATGAAAATAAGAGGAACTAAATAACCAGCAATAAAAACAGAATCATAAGGCGTACATAGCACCAGTAATATTGCCGCCAGCGCTACAAACCAGTACAGCGTAAATACTCGCTGCTCGCGCACTTGCCATGAATGACAAAGATTGCGCCAGAATACTCGCGCATATCGCGGACTGATAATCATCCGCAACGGATAATAAAAGAAGGTCGTAAAAATTAACGCAGCGCTAATCAGGCTCTGTATATCGATAACGGTGTAGATAACCGACATATTGCCGAAATAGCTGGAAATCGCCAGCGGAAACGAAAAGAAGCGCCCCGCCAGATACATTGTGATCTTGAGCAGAATTGGCGCGAAGAAACCGCCCCAGAAAACCCTCACGCCCATATGTTTCGCCGTCAGCCCGGCGCGCCAGCGCCTTCCAAGCTGATAACGGACAATAGCGCAGGAGAGGAATACCGAGAAGAGCTGGCAAAAAAGCAGGATGACCGCCTGAGTGAAGGTCAGATCGATTATCCAGGCATTGGTAATCGCAAACGCGATTACCAATGGAGCAACGGCATAGCGGCCAAAAATAAAAAGCACAGCATACATTAAGCTCAACGGCAGCCATGCCAGATAAATTTGATTTCCGTCAATAATAGTTTGAGGAGAAATAAATCTGGACAGCGGAATGGCTATAAAGCAGACCAGAAGGGCCAGCAGAGTTTTTTTGATCTTAATGTTAAAATGATCAATCATTATTGTTAATTAAAACTCCTGCGGCAACAAATATATTTAGGCAGCAAATATTATGTTGCTTAATAAAGGCAGGCAAGATTTTAAATAGTGAAAAAATCTGAAATTACTTAACGCGGAGATTTACTGACTTATTCAGAAAGTACTTTACATTTCCCTGATAAAAACAAAAACCCCCGCCGCAGCGAGGGTTCGGAATTTGGTGGAGCTAAGCGGGATCGAACCGCTGACCTCTTGCATGCCATGCAAGCGCTCTCCCAGCTGAGCTATAGCCCCACAGGACCTCTTTACGAACCAAATCTGCTGGGTGCAGGATTTGGTGGAGCTAAGCGGGATCGAACCGCTGACCTCTTGCATGCCATGCAAGCGCTCTCCCAGCTGAGCTATAGCCCCGTAACGTAAAGCGTGTCGTGTTGACGGGCGGCATAATATGAATTCCTTCGTCAGGTGTCAACGGCAAAATGAATCCCCGCAATTTGATCGCTGAAAAAGCAGGCAAACGGCTGACATTGCGAGCCTTATCGCAGCCAGAAGCTAAACATGTCACTCTTTCCTGTAAAAGGATGCTATAACATGTGCAACTAATTCCCACATATTTACTCAGGAAATAGTATGCTCAAGGAACGAATGACACCTGAAGAAATAGCGCATCTGACTGGCTTCAGTCGGCAAACCATAAACAAATGGGTACGTAAAGAGGGGTGGCAAACCTCCCCGCGCCCCGGCGTTCAGGGCGGTAAAGCGCGCCTCGTACATGTCAATGAGCAGGTTCGCGAATTCATACGCAGCGCGCAGCGCGTGGCCGAAAACCCGGTCCCCTACTCCGCAACGGATAACGAACTGGAATCTCTGCTTCTTACGCTGTGCAAAGAGATGACGCCGGGTGAGCAAAAGTTGCTGATGTCGCTGCTGTTGCGTGAAGGGATCACAGGATTACTCAACCGACTGGGTATCCGCGATCGGTGAAAGCATGATGAAACTTAAAGATAAAATGACGCCAGCGGAGCTCGCCGAGAGTCTTAACCTCGCCCGACAAACCATTAACCGCTGGGCCAGAGAACAAAAATGGCGGACGGAACCGATACCCGGAGTCAAAGGGGGGCGCGCTCGTCTTATCGTCATCGACAGGCCGGTTATCGATTTCCTCGCCAATATTCCGGCGCTACGGCATCTGGCGATAGATAATCAGCTGGCTGAACAGCCCGTCAAATACTTTGTGAATGATGCTGACGCCATATGGCGGCAGATTGTCGAAACCATGCACCTGATGACCCCGACCGAACAGTTACACCTGCGCGATCTTCTTGCGCGCGAGGGGATTAGCGGATTTCTCTCCCGGCTTGGTATTACTGATGCAAAGTAGCAGGCAAAAAAAAACGGCGGGGTTAGCTATCCCCGCCGTTTTGCAATGTCTGTTTCAAGTATCAGGATTGTTGGCTTTCGCGTTCAGCAATAAAGGCCAGCGCCTTATTGATACGTTCTACGCTACGGGATTTGCCAATCGCATGCACGGTCACATCAAGCGCCGGAGACTGGCCTGCGCCGGTTACGGCAACTCGCAGCGGCATCCCGACTTTGCCCATCCCGACTTCCAGTTCATCAGCCGTCGCCTGAATCGCGTGATGAACATTTTCCGCTGTCCAGTCACTGATAGCGGCTAATTTATCGCGTACCACTTCCAGCGGCTGACGAGCAACAGGACGCAGGTGCTTTTTCGCCGCATCGGCATCAAACTCGGCAAAATCTTCATAGAAATAACGGCAGCTCGCCGCCATCTCTTTCAGCGTTTTGCAGCGTTCGCCCAGCAGCTTAACCAGCTCAGCCAGCTGCGGGCCGTTACGGGTGTCGATATTTTCCTGCTCAATGTGCCACTGTAAATGCGTTGCCACATATTCCGGGGCCAGCGAGTTGATATAGTGATGGTTCAGCCACTGCAGTTTTTCGGTGTTGAACGCGCTCGCAGATTTGCTCACCGCTCCCAGGCTAAACAGCTTAATCATCTCTTCACGAGAGAAAATTTCCTGGTCGCCGCTGGACCATCCCAGACGCACCAGATAGTTCAGCAGCGCTTCCGGCAGGTAGCCGTCGTCGCGATACTGCATAACGCTGACCGCGCCGTGACGCTTGGATAGTTTTTTACCGTCATCGCCGTTAATCATCGAAACGTGGGCGTAAACCGGCACAGGCGCATTCAGCGCTTTCAGGATGTTAATCTGGCGCGGTGTATTGTTGATATGGTCTTCACCACGAATAACGTGGGTGATTTCCATATCCCAGTCGTCAACCACGACGCAGAAGTTATAGGTTGGAGAACCATCGGTACGGCGAATAATCAGATCGTCCAGCTCATGGTTGCTGAATTCGATCGGACCGCGGATCTGGTCGTCAAAAACAACGGACCCCTCTTCCGGGTTGGCAAAACGAACAACGCAAGGTTCATCATCAGCATGATGTTCGTGACCATGGCGGCAGCGACCGTCATAACGCGGCTTTTCGCCTTTTGCCATTTGTTCTTCACGCAGCGCTTCCAGACGCTCTTTAGAGCAATAGCATTTATAGGCCGTGCCCGCTTCCAGCATTTCATCAATGACGGCGTTATAGCGATCAAAACGCTTGGTCTGGAAGTACGGACCCTCATCCCATTCCAGGCTCAGCCAGTTCATACCATCCATGATGGCTTCAATGGCCTCCGGCGTGGAGCGCTCAAGATCGGTATCTTCAATACGCAGCACAAACTCACCGCCGTGGTTACGTGCAAAAAGCCAGGAATAGAGAGCAGTACGCGCGCCGCCAACGTGCAGATAGCCTGTCGGGCTGGGCGCGAAGCGAGTTTTGATTTTCATGAAGTGGCCTTACGTTTGATAAAGGTGCCGACACGCGGCAGTGTTCGTTGGATTTTATGGAGGAATATTCTAACACCGTGGGCTGATTCCTCAATGTTGTTACCGTTTCAACGTCACGCTTTACCCTTTTTGTTTATAAATCATGCGTCATAGATGACATTGCGATCGTTTTGTTTAATTTTACGACGAACAAACAAATTATTTAGAAAAGGCGTTGACTCATTTTCAACTCTCCCTATAATGCGACTCCACACAGCGGGGGTGATTAGCTCAGCTGGGAGAGCACCTCCCTTACAAGGAGGGGGTCGGCGGTTCGATCCCGTCATCACCCACCACTTTCTCGCCAGCTGGATTTCTTGTCATAAAATGTGAAGTACCGAAGTGGGTGATTAGCTCAGCTGGGAGAGCACCT
>NZ_KV793428.1:39705-96316 GCF_001808475.1 Klebsiella sp. HMSC09D12
AAAAGCGCCCTAAAGGCGCTTTTTTGCTATCTGCGATTCAAAAGATTCGAACCTGCTGCAGGTTCGGGTCGACAAAATTGTCGGGAACAATTTTGTACAACGCGTAGCGTTGCCCGAAGGGCGAGTCTCAGGATGAGACGAGTAGCGAAGAGAGACAACGGAGCCGCCTGCGGCGACGGCCCGAAGGGCAAGCGAAGCGAGTCATCCTGCTCGACCCACCAATGTAAAAAAGCGCCCTAAAGGCGCTTTTTTACTATCTGCAATATACGAAACTGGCACAGGCCTTCATCTTGCTATCCGGCACTGACCATCAATTCACCAGCGCCGCTACCAGCTTCTCCAGCGCGGGCGTCGCCTGTTGTTGGTCATAAACAATATACAAGTCAGCGGGTACGCGCTCTTCCAGCGGACGAAACACAACGCCCGGCCAGGTCATTTGCGCATAGCTATCGGCAATGAGCGTAATACCAATTCCCATGCTGACCATAGCCAGTACCGTTTGCGGCTCCATCACTTCACGTATAATCATCGGCAAGAATCCGGCACTCTGACAGACGCGCTGCAAAAACGTCCAGTCGGTATGTATTGAAGGCATCGTAACAAAATATTCGTTACGCAGCGCCGCAAGCGGGATCGCCTCAAGCATCGCCAGCGGATGCTCCTCCGGCATGGCCACCAGAAAAGAGGACTCGTGCAAACGCAGGCTGGTAAATCCTGGCGTAGGCGCTGTCGCCATCCGCCACACGCCGGCATCCAGCTCCCGTCGCTCCAGCATCGCCATCTGCATGGCGGGCATGTTCTCGCGGAAAAGCACCTCTACGTTAGGGTTCTCTTTCAAAAAACGCCGCATTACCGGGCGCATTTTCCCCCACATCGCCGTACCTATCACGCCCAGTTCTACCCTCCCCGCCTCACCCCGGCCAATCTGCTCAACTCGCGCCAGCGCCTGATTGGCGCTGGAAAGTAGGCGGCGGGACTCCTCCATCAGAATTTTTCCAGCATGGGTCAACGCCACGCTACGAGAGTGGCGAACAAACAGCAGCGTACCGAGCTGCTGCTCCAGCTCCTTGATGTGGATACTAAGCGGCGGTTGCGACATGTTCAGACGGGCAGCCGCACGACCAAAATGCAGCTCTTCTGCGACAGCCAGAAAATAGCGCAATAATTTCAGATCGATACGATGCGTGCGTTCCATGGGACATGCGCTCCTGAGGCGAAGGATAATGCGCAAAGTTACCACACTGCATCCTGGAAAATGAAACGGCAGAGTATAAACTCCGCCGCTGAAGAAGATTAATGCGTCAGCGCTTTGTTGATAAGTTTCTCAGGCTCATGTTGATAGCGGAAGAACAGGGCAAAAATAACCGCCAGCAGTAATGAATAGGCGGCGAACACCAGCCAGATAGTCTGCCAGTCTTTTACGCCATCAATAGAGAAGTAATCGACGGCCATACCGCTCAGAACTGAACCAACCCATGCTCCAATGCCGTTCACCATGGTCATAAACAGGCCCTGGGCGCTGGCGCGAATATTGGCACTGACCTCCTGCTCAACAAATACCGATCCAGAAATATTAAAGAAGTCGAATGCGCAGCCGTAAACAATCATCGACATCAGCAGCAACACAAAACCGAACGGAGAGGGATCGCCAAAAGCGAAAAGGCCAAAGCGCAGCGTCCATGCCAGCATACTCATCAGCATGACTGTTTTGATGCCAAAGCGTTTAAGAAAGAACGGTATGGTGAGGATGAAAGCGACCTCCGCCATCTGCGACACCGAAAGCAAAATTGAGGGATAACGTACGACAAAGCTGTCGGCAAACTCCGGATTGCGGGCAAAATCATGCAGGAAAGGATTACCGAAGACGTTAGTTATTTGCAGTACCGCTCCCAGCATCATCGCAAAAAAGAAGAAAATGGCCATCCGCGGATTTTTAAATAACACAAAGGCATCCAGCCCCAGCCGGCTGGCCAGGGTGGTTCCGGCTTTCTTCTCGACGACAGGAATTTTCGGTAACGTAAATGCATAAATCGCCAGTAATAGCGACGCGGCAGAGGCGATATATAGCTGTGCGCTGCTTAACTCCAGCCCCATCAGGCTCACCGTCCACATTGCGGCAATAAAACCGAGAGTGCCAAAAACGCGAATGGGAGGAAACGCGGTCGCCGGATCCTGGCCGGACTGCGACAGACATGAATAGCAGACGCTGTTAGACAAGGAGATAGTGGGCATGTAGACCATCGCGTTAATGAGCATCACCCAGAACATCGTATCCGGATCGGTCACGGTCGTCGCATAAAGAAGCACTCCCGCGCCAACCAAATGGCAGAACATATAGGCCCGTTCTGCACGAAGCCATTTATCAGCAATGATCCCCATGATGCCGGGCATGATAATGGCCGCCAGCCCCTTAGAGCTATACACCATGCCGACGTTTGCGCCGGTGAAATGCAGCGTATTGATCATGTAAGAACCCAGGGTGACCAGCCAGCTTCCCCAGATAAAATATTGCAAAAACGACATGAGCTTTAAGCGAGAAGCGATACCCATTTTTTCCGTTCCTTGCCATTAAAGTAAGACCCCGCAAGCGGGGTCAATATTTATTATTTTCAGGCCAGTTTGCGTAAGAAGCCGCAGATCAGGTTGATAAAGTTCTGCCGGGAGAGTTCGGCCGCTGCCAGGGTTTGCGCGTGGGATAACTTCACATCGCCCAGACCTTCAGCCAGATTAGTAATCGCTGCAACAGCCACCACTTTCAACCCGCAATGGCGGGCGCTTATCACCTCCGGCACCACGGACATCCCCACCACATCGCCGCCGATAATTTGCATCATGCGGATCTCAGCCGCCGTTTCAAAATTCGGCCCGGGATAGGAGACAAATACGCCTTCAGTCAGCGGAAAACCCTCCTCTGCCGCAACGCGCTGCAGAACGGCGCGATAATCCGCATCATAGGCATTTGCCAGCGAGAAAAAGCGCTCGCCGAAGCGTTCATCATTCAGGCCCACCATCGGCGTACCCGGCATAGTATTAAGATGATCGCTCAGCGCCACCAGACTTCCCGGCCCCACTTCTGGACGAAGAGAACCGGCCGCGTTAGTACAAAACAGCAGTTCACATCCCAGAAGCTTTAGCGTACGGATGGCATCGGTCATGACCGTCATGCCGCGCCCTTCGTAGAAGTGCCCGCGCCCCTTCATGCAGGCAACCGGTACGCCAGCCAGGTTTCCCAACACCAGCTCGCCGGCATGGCCGTGAACGGTACTCACCGGGAATCCAGGCAGCTTCTCGTATGAAATCGCCACTGCATCTTCAATTTGCTCCGCTAGCGCCCCAAGACCCGAACCAAGAATAAAAGCCACCCGCGGCATAAAGTCCGGCTTATGTCCGCGAATGATGTCTGCGCTATACCATGGGTTCTGTGAAAAAAGCGTGTCGCTCATAAGCTGTCCTTAGAAACTGAAGAATCGATAAGTTAATTGGCTACCATGATGTTATAACGAGGGTACGCAATCGATTACCAATACAGTTTTCCCGGACGTTCGATATCAAAAAGCTATTGATTTCATTTCTGATACAAGGGGTCATTCTCGCGCAAAGCGGTCAGCTGGCCAGCCTGATGCCGCACCACCTCCCACAGCGCTTCTGCGGCAGTTGAAAGCGAGCGATTTTTACGCCGCGCCAGCATCAGCTGACGCTCCACCACCGGAGTGAGTCGTTTCACCTGCAAATGGCTGCCCTGAGGAAGCGGCAGCGCTAATGCGGGTAAAATACTGATACCTATCCCCGACTCAACCATCGGAAATAGCGTGGCCGGATGACCGATTTCCTGCACGATATTCGCTTTAACGGCAAATCCCGAGAGCGCGGCGTCAATCAGCGGACGACTACCAGAAGCATAATCCTGCAGAACCAGCCGCTGCTGCTGGAGGTCTTGCCAGTTCACCGCGCTCCGTCCGGCAAAAGGGTGATCGCTACGGCAAAGCAACAGAAAAGGTTCGGCGAGCACCGTCTCACACTGTAAATCGGTAGCAGCGCCAGGATCGATCACAATGCCAAAATCCACTTCCCCCTGGCGGATACTCTCCAGCACCCACTGCTGGGGGCGGTCGTGTAGTACGAAATCGATTTCCGGATAACGACGGTTGCTGTCGGCAATGCACTGCGGGATAAGATGGGCGGAAATAGTCTGGCTGGCCGCCACCCGGACGGTTCCCATCAGCTGCTGCCCGACGCGTCCGGCCTCTCGCAGCGTGCCGTTTAGTTCATCCAACAGACGCTCAAGCCGGGCCGCGAGCTGCTGGCCGGCCTCCGTAAGCACCACTTCGCGCGTCGTTCGGTCAAGCAAGCGTACCCCGGTCTGATGCTCCAGCTCTTTGACGCTATGGCTTACCGCTGACTGGCTAAGGCCAATACTCTCCCCTGCCCGGCTAAAGCTTTTGACGCGAGCAACGGTCACAAAAACCTTCAACTGTCGTAGCGAGTAATTCATCTCTTTTTTTCATGAATAGATGCAATAAATCGATTTTATTTCTCAAACTAAAGAAAGCACAATAGCGACATCGATTTTCAGGAGCGTTTATGAAATTTTTCCGCATTCTTGATCCATTCACCCTAACGTTAGTCACCGTCGTCCTGCTGGCCTCTTTTTTTCCTGCTCGCGGCGGATTTGTCCCCTTCTTTGAGCATTTAACTACCGCCGCCATCGCGCTGCTGTTTTTTATGCACGGCGCCAAACTCTCGCGTGAGGCGATCGTTGCCGGAGGAAGCCACTGGCGTTTACATCTCTGGGTCATGTGCAGCACGTTTATCGTTTTTCCCGTGCTTGGCGTGCTGTTTGCCTGGTGGGCGCCTGTCAACGTCGATCCGGCGCTATACACCGGGTTTATTTATCTCTGCATTCTGCCAGCCACCGTCCAGTCGGCCATCGCGTTTACTTCCCTGGCGGGCGGTAACGTGGCGGCAGCGGTATGCTCGGCCTCGGCCTCAAGCCTGCTGGGGATCTTCATTTCGCCTTTGCTGGTCGGCCTGCTGATGAATCTGCACGGCGCGGGCGGGAGTCTGGAGCAGGTTGGTAAAATCATGCTGCAGCTGCTGCTGCCGTTTGTGCTGGGGCATCTTTCTCGCCCATGGATTGGCAACTGGGTGACAAAACATAAAAAGTGGATCTCAAAAACCGATCAGACCTCTATCCTGCTGGTCGTTTATTCGGCATTCAGCGAGGCAGTCGTGAACGGTATCTGGCACAAAGTGGGTATCGGATCGCTGCTGTTCATCGTTATTGTCAGCATCGTGCTGCTGGCAATTGTGATAGCTATTAACGTGTTTGTAGCGCGCAGGTGTGGGTTTAATAAAGCGGATGAAATTACGATTGTCTTCTGCGGGTCGAAAAAGAGCCTGGCGAACGGCATTCCAATGGCCAATATTCTCTTCCCGACCTCAATCCTGGGGATCATGGTGCTGCCGCTGATGATCTTCCATCAGATTCAGCTCATGGTGTGCGCAGTGCTGGCGAGGCGCTATAAGCGCCAGGCCGAAGCATTGCAGGCGCAGGAAAAAAACCGCGCCTCCGAAGCTTAACGCGGACGCTTAAGGGGCTGGACCAGACCGGTCAGCCCCTCTGTTTTAATCAACAGGGTTAATGCCATCAGTTCGCCGAGATGCCCGGCAGGAAATTGATCCTTGCGGGCAAACCACAGCAGATACTCTTCCGGCACATCAATTAATCGACGGCCTTTGTACTTGCCAAACGGCATTTCCGTATTGGCAATTTCAATAAGCTGCTCTTTATCCACGCGACTCTCCGAGCAGGCGCAGCATTTCGTCTTCATCGATTACCGCAATTCCCAGCTCCTGCGCTTTAGCGAGCTTAGAACCCGCAGCCTCCCCGGCGATAACCAGGTCGGTTTTCTTCGACACGCTGCCCGCAACCTTCGCGCCCAGCGCAACCAGCTGCGCTTTCGCATCGTCACGAGAGAGCTGGCTCAGGCTACCGGTCAGAACAATCGTTTTTCCGGCGAACGGGCTATCAATCTCTTCAGCATTGACCACTACCGGCGCAGGCCAGCGGACGCCCTCTTTACGCAGCTGAGCGATAACTTCGCGGTTGCTCTCTTCGGCAAAGAAATTACGCACGTGCGTGGCGACGACAATCCCGACATCCGGCACTTTTTGCAGATCGTCAATCGAGGCCTGCTCAAGCGCCTCAATAGTGCCAAAGTGGGCCGCTAAACCGGCTGCCGTCGCCTCACCCACTTCACGGATCCCCAGCGCATAAAGAAAACGAGCGAAGGTGGTCTCTTTTGACTTCTCCAGGGCATCCACGATGTTCTGCGCTGATTTTGGCCCCATGCGATCGAGCCCGGTGAGTTTACCCGGCGTCAGCTGAAAGAGATCGGCTGGCGTGTGCACATACTCTTTTTCTACCAGTTGATCGATGATTTTATCGCCCATACCATCGACGTCCAGAGCGCGACGGGAGACAAAATGCTTGAGCGACTCTTTGCGCTGCGCGCCGCAGATCAATCCGCCGGTACAGCGCGTTACCACTTCGCCTTCAACGCGTTCGACGTCGGAGTGGCATACCGGACAATGGGTTGGGAACACGATTTCCTGCGTCTCTTCCGGGCGTTCTGAGAGCACAACGTTCACGACCTGGGGAATCACATCTCCGGCACGACGAATAACTACCTTATCGCCGATGCGCAGTCCCAGGCGCTCGATTTCATCGGCATTGTGGAGGGTCGCGTTGCTGACCAGTACTCCGGCGACGTGTACCGGCTCAAGACGCGCAACCGGCGTGATGGCGCCGGTTCGCCCGACCTGAAACTCAACGTCGCGCACGAAAGTCATCTGCTCCTGCGCCGGAAACTTAAACGCCACCGCCCAGCGCGGCGCGCGGGCTACGAAGCCAAGCTGTTCCTGTAACGCAAGCGAATCGACTTTGATCACCACTCCGTCGATATCAAATCCCAGATTCGGTCGATCTTCTTCTACCTTGCGATAGTAAGTAAGCACTTCCTCTGGCGTATGGCAGAGTTTTACGCGCTCGCTGACCGGCAGCCCCCAGAACTTAAACTGCTGCAAGCGTGCCGAGTGGCTGGCCGGCAGCTCGCCGCCTTCCAGCACGCCCACGCCATAGCAAAAGAAAGTGAGCGGACGCTTCGCGGTAATCCGCGGATCGAGCTGACGTAAAGAACCTGCTGCGGCGTTACGCGGGTTAGCAAAGACTTTCCCCCCGGTTCGCCGGGCCTCTTCATTAATTTTTTCGAACCCTGCCTGCGGCAGAAACACCTCTCCGCGAACCTCAAGCCGCTGCGGAATATTGTCGCCGCGTAGCTTCAGGGGGATCGCGCGGATGGTACGCACGTTGGAGGTAATATCTTCACCGGTCGTTCCATCTCCGCGGGTCGCCGCCTGTACCAGCAAGCCGTTCTCATAGAGGATACTGACCGCCAGGCCATCCAGCTTGAGCTCGCAGCAGTAGGTAAGATCATCACTATTTTTCAGACGGTCCTGCACCCGCTTGTTAAACGCGAGGAAACTCTCCTCATCAAAGACGTTATCGAGCGACAGCATCGGAACTTCATGGCGGATCTGGCTAAAGGAGGCTAGCGGTGCGGCGCCGACGCGCTGGGTGGGCGAGTCTGGGGTGATCAGCTCCGGGTGCTGAGCTTCCAGCTCGCGCAGTTCACGCATTAACCGATCGTATTCCGCATCAGGAATTTCCGGCGTATCCATGACGTGGTAGAGATATTCATGATGGCGAAGCGTGGTTCGCAGTTCAGTCAGTTTTTGTTCGTTCGATTCCATATCACACCATCAATGATAAAAAACCCCCGACGGGCGGGGGTTCAGGATAAGTAGATTAAACGCAAAAAGCGGGATCAGGCGTTCGCCTCTTTTACTTCACGAATGCGGTCCTGATATTCACGCAGTTTTTGCGGCGTCATCATACGACGCTGGTCGTCCAGCACCACGCCACCGACTTCATCGGCGATGTACTGCGCGGACTGCAGCATCAGCTTAAAGTTTTGCAGTTCATCGCCAAAGGACGGAACCTGCATAAAGATAGTCACCCCAGGGGTCATCATATCCGCCATGCTGTCCGGATTAAAGGTGCCAGGTTTGACCATATTCGCCAGACTGAAAAGCACCTGGCCGCTACCGTCCGGGCTCAGGTGACGATGGAAAATATTCATATCGCCAAATTTGAAGCCCGCCTGCTGGATACTGTTGATGAGCAGCTCGCCGTTAAGCTGCGCGCCATGATGCGCGGCGACGTTCATCACGATGACCGTCTCCTTGCGCTCTTTAGGCTGCGGCGCTGCCGGCTGCGGCTCAGGGGCCGGAGGTTCAGGCGTCGGCTGCGGCTGCGGAGCGGCAACAGGCTGCTGTTGAACCGGCTGCTGCACATGCTGAACGGGTTGCTGCACATGCTGCTGTGGCTGCGGCGATTGCTGTGGCTGCGTTTGCGGCGGCTGCTGGGGCTGCACGGGCTGTGTCACCGGCTGCTGCGTCGGCGCGGCATAATGCGGTTGCTGAACCGGAGCCTGAGAGTGAACTGGCTGCTGATGCGGCTGCTGCGCTGCACGGGCAGGCTCTTCCGGGCGCACAGGCTGCTGCGCCTGACGCTCATAAGGAGGCTGATACTGGTGCTGCGGCGGCTGACGAGGTGCTTCATGCTCCCCATGAACGCCGTTCGGCGCATGACTCGCCCGATGAACCCGGACTTCACCAACGCCTTCAACATCGTCATCAAAGTCGTCGCCTTCCGACTCTTCATCGTCGCGAGACTTCATACGTTTCAGTGGGCGATCGCGAAACATCGAGGAACGTTCTTTACGGCTGGTCCAAAAACCGTGCACCAGTAAAGCGATTATGGCGATCGCGCCAACAATGATTAATATCAGACGCAAATCCTGCATCATTATATTCTCTGTTGTTCTAACACCTTGCCACCACGGCAAACATTTACTCACTAAGAGTATTTGCCGATTACATCAAGTGCAAGTGCGTCTGGGGCTTTCACTACATAAAGATGAACTAAATCGTGCTTTTTGCTGTTTTTTCGAACATTTCCTAACTGGTTATTGTCGGCTAACCCGATAAAATAGCCCGACATTCAGCCTGGATGTTAAAAAAGGAGTATCACCTGACTATGGTTTCATCATCCGTAACGACCCCGCGCAGTGGCGTCTACTATTTTTCGCAGGGTTGGAAGCTGATCGGGCTGCCGGGGATCCGTCGATACGTCTTCCTCCCTCTACTCGTCAACATCGTGCTGATGGGTGGCGCATTCTGGTGGTTGTTCACGCGACTGGATAGCTGGCTCCCTTCTTTGATGAGCCATGTTCCTGAATGGCTGCAATGGCTTAACTATCTGCTGTGGCCCATCGTCGTCATTTCTATTCTGCTGGTGTTCGGCTACTTCTTCTCGACTATCGCCAACTGGATTGCCGCGCCCTTTAGCGGCCTTCTGGCCGAGCAGCTTGAGGCGCGTCTGACTGGCGCGACGCCGCCGGACGTCGGAATTTTCGGTATCCTGAAAGATGTGCCGCGCATCATGAAGCGCGAGTGGCAGAAGTTTGCCTGGTATCTGCCGCGGGCGATCGTCCTTTTGCTTCTCTATTTTATTCCCGGTTTCGGCCAGACCGTCGCCCCGGTGCTGTGGTTCCTGTTCAGCGCCTGGATGCTGGCAATTCAATACTGCGATTATCCTTTTGATAACCATAAAGTGCCGTTTAAAACCATGCGCCAGGCGCTACGCACCCGCAAAGTCACCAACATGCAGTTTGGCGCTCTGACCAGCCTGTTTACCATGATCCCGGTGCTCAACCTCGTGATCCTGCCCGTCGCAATTTGCGGCGCGACGGCGATGTGGGTTGATTGCTACCGTGACAAACACGCGATGTGGAAATAGCGCTATCTCGTTCGGAGCGGCTTATGCCGCTCCTTATTACTTCTGGCTTGCCATTATTTCCCTTCCGAATATAGATATGCTAAATCCTTACTTCCGCATATTCTTTAAGCGGGTATGCTGAAGCCGTACTCCCAAATTTCATACAGTTAAGGACAGGCCATGAGTAAGATTTTTGAAGACAACTCCCTGACTATCGGCCATACGCCGCTGGTACGACTGAACCGCATCGGTAACGGGCGCATCCTGGCAAAGGTAGAATCACGTAACCCGAGCTTTAGCGTAAAATGCCGTATCGGTGCCAATATGATTTGGGATGCCGAAAAACGCGGCGTGCTGAAACCCGGCGTTGAGCTGGTAGAACCTACCAGCGGTAATACTGGTATCGCGCTGGCCTACGTGGCGGCGGCGCGCGGTTACAAATTGACGCTGACGATGCCCGAGACGATGAGCATCGAACGTCGTAAACTGCTGAAGGCGCTGGGCGCCAATCTGGTCCTGACCGAAGGCGCAAAAGGCATGAAGGGCGCCATCCAGAAGGCCGAAGAGATCGTCGCCAGCAATCCGGAGAAATTCCTGCTGCTGCAGCAGTTTAGCAACCCGGCCAACCCGGAAATTCACGAAAAAACCACCGGCCCGGAAATCTGGGAAGATACTGATGGTCAGGTCGACGTCTTCATCTCCGGCGTCGGTACCGGCGGTACGCTGACCGGCGTGAGCCGCTATATCAAAGGCACCAAAGGTAAAAAAGATCTGATTACCGTTGCCGTAGAACCTACCGATTCCCCGGTTATCGCCCAGGCGCTGGCAGGCGAAGAGCTTAAGCCCGGCCCGCATAAAATTCAGGGTATTGGCGCAGGCTTCATTCCCGGCAACCTGGATTTGAAACTGGTTGATAAAGTGGTAGCGATCACCAACGAGGAGGCGATCTCCACCGCACGCCGTCTGATGGAAGAGGAAGGCATTCTGGCTGGTATCTCTTCTGGCGCCGCCGTTGCCGCTGCGCTGAAGCTGCAGGAGGATGAATCCTTTACCAACAAGAATATTGTGGTTATCCTACCCTCTTCAGGTGAGCGCTATTTAAGCACTGCATTGTTTGCGGATCTGTTCACAGAGAAAGAACTGCAACAGTAATGCCAGCTTGTTAATATCGTGTAAAAAAGCACCTTTTCAGGTGCTTTTTTGTGGCGCACATCAAACTTTTACCCCTCCTGGCATTGATTCACTTCGTTGGGTCTGGTATTTAACCAGCACATTTATTTCGATGCGCGAAATTATTCCGATTGGGATTTCCATAAGCTGAATCGATTTTATGATTTGGTTCAAGTCTTCCTTTAGCGGCATAATGTTTAATGACGTGGTAGACGTTAATGGCCTGAAGGTTTCCACAGCGATTCTCAGCTGCTGGTGCCGAAGCCGGACACGTAATGCCGGCGCTAACGATACAGGCTAAAGTTTGGCCGTTAGGCTAAACTTTAGGTCCACAACACTAAACCTATAAGTTGGGGAAATATAATGTTCCAGCAAGAAGTTACTATTACCGCTCCGAACGGTCTGCACACCCGCCCTGCTGCTCAGTTTGTTAAAGAAGCAAAAGGCTTCACTTCTGAGATCACTGTAACCTCCAACGGCAAAAGCGCCAGCGCCAAAAGCCTGTTCAAACTGCAGACTCTGGGCCTGACCCAGGGTACCGTTGTAACTCTCTCTGCCGAAGGCGAAGATGAGCAAAAAGCAGTTGAGCATCTGGTTAAACTGATGGCTGAACTCGAGTAAGTTCACGGGTTCTTTTTAATATCAGTCACAAGTAAGGTAGGGTTATGATTTCAGGCATTTTAGCATCCCCGGGTATCGCTTTCGGCAAGGCTCTTCTGCTGAAAGAAGATGAAATTGTCATCGACCGGAAGAAAATTTCTGCCGATAAGGTTGATCAGGAAGTTGAACGTTTTCTGAACGGCCGCACCAAGGCCTCCGCCCAGCTGGAGGTCATCAAAACCAAAGCTGGTGAAACTTTCGGTGAAGAAAAAGAAGCCATCTTCGAAGGGCACATCATGCTGCTGGAAGATGAGGAGCTTGAGCAGGAAATCATAGCCCTGATTAAAGATAAGCACATGACTGCCGATGCGGCAGCCAATGAAGTTATCGAAGGTCAGGCTACTGCCCTGGAAGAACTGGACGATGAATACCTGAAAGAGCGTGCTGCTGACGTACGCGACATCGGTAAGCGCCTGCTGCGCAACATTCTCGGCCTGGCCATCATCGATCTTAGCGCAATTCAGGATGAAGTTATCCTGGTTGCCGCAGACCTCACCCCGTCTGAAACCGCACAGCTGAACCTGAACAAGGTGCTGGGCTTTATCACCGACGCGGGCGGCCGTACTTCCCACACCTCCATCATGGCGCGTTCTCTGGAACTGCCGGCCATCGTGGGCACCGGTAGCGTCACAAGCCAGGTGAAAAACGGCGATTATCTGATTCTCGACGCTGTAAATAACCAGGTTCTGGTTAACCCGAGCGACCAGCAGATCGAAGAGCTGCGTAACCTGCAGGCTCAGGTCGCTGAAGAGAAAGCTGAACTGGCTAAGCTGAAAGACCTGCCGGCAATTACGCTGGACGGCCATCAGGTTGAAGTTTGCGCCAATATCGGTACCGTACGCGACGTTGAAGGTGCCGAGCGTAACGGCGCAGAAGGCGTTGGTTTATATCGTACTGAATTCCTGTTCATGGACCGTGATTCGCTGCCAACTGAAGAAGAACAGTTCGCGGCTTATAAAGCGGTTGCCGAAGCATGCGGCTCTCAGGCCGTTATTGTTCGTACCATGGACATCGGCGGCGACAAAGAGCTGCCGTACATGAACTTCCCGAAAGAAGAGAACCCGTTCCTCGGCTGGCGCGCCGTGCGTATCGCCATGGATCGCAAAGAAATTCTGCGCGACCAGGTACGTGCCATCCTGCGCGCCTCTGCTTTCGGTAAACTGCGCATCATGTTCCCGATGATCATCTCTGTTGAAGAAGTGCGTGCACTGAAAAAAGAGATCGAAATCTACAAGCAGGAACTGCGCGACGAAGGTAAAGCATTTGACGAAGCAATCGAGATTGGCGTAATGGTGGAAACCCCTGCCGCTGCGACTATTGCACGTCACTTAGCCAAAGAAGTTGATTTCTTTAGTATCGGTACCAATGATTTAACGCAGTATACTCTGGCAGTTGACCGTGGTAATGATATGATTTCACATCTTTACCAGCCAATGTCCCCGTCTGTGCTGACGCTGATTAAGCAAGTTATTGATGCTTCTCATGCTGAAGGCAAATGGACCGGCATGTGCGGTGAGCTTGCGGGCGATGAACGTGCTACACTTCTGTTGCTGGGTATGGGTCTGGACGAGTTCTCTATGAGCGCCATTTCCATCCCGCGCATTAAGAAGATTATTCGTAACACGAACTTCGAAGATGCGAAGGTATTAGCAGAGCAGGCTCTTGCTCAACCGACAACGGACGAGTTAATGACGCTGGTTAACAAGTTCATTGAAGAAAAAACAATCTGCTAATTCACGAGATGCGCGGCCCAAATTACTGCTTAGGAGAAGATCATGGGTTTGTTCGATAAATTGAAATCTCTGGTTTCTGATGACAAAAAAGACACCGGAACTATTGAGATTGTTGCCCCGCTCTCTGGCGAGATCGTCAACATCGAAGACGTGCCGGATGTAGTGTTTGCGGAAAAAATTGTGGGTGATGGCATTGCTATCAAACCTACTGGCAACAAAATGGTTGCGCCGGTAGATGGTACCATCGGTAAAATTTTTGAAACCAACCATGCGTTTTCAATCGAATCTGATAGCGGCATCGAGCTGTTCGTTCACTTCGGTATTGATACCGTTGAACTGAAAGGCGAAGGCTTCAAACGTATCGCTGAAGAAGGCCAGCGTGTGAAAGTCGGCGACCCGGTTATCGAATTCGATCTGCCGCTGCTGGAAGAGAAAGCCAAGTCTACCCTGACTCCGGTTGTTATCTCTAACATGGACGAGATCAAAGAGCTGATCAAACTGTCCGGTAGCGTAACCGTGGGTGAAACTCCGGTTATCCGCATCAAGAAGTAATTCTTGCCGCAGAAGAATGGCGCCTCTCAGGGCGCCATTTTTTTATCTCGCCGCTTTGAATGGCCGATAGCACTTCTCCCGTGAAAGTATTTTCATCCCCTCAGGGCCGCTTTCCAGAATCCGCTTCTCGCTATCAGAAACCTGTAAATCACACTGATATCCGCCAACGGCGCCAAATAGCGACCCCACTTCGCAAACATCTTCCAGCGCTTCGCTGCCGGTCGTCTCAAAATGGCCGACGACTCTTCCCTGCTGACGAACCACTAAACGATAGCTCTTCATATCCCCTCCCCTGACGGCGGAAGAATAAGCTCGTCGCAGCCCTGTTCATCGGTCCAGGTCATTACCGCCAGCACCCGCTGCGCGGCGGCATGAGCGGCATCACCCAGCGGTATTCCGCACACCAGGCCGCTCGCCAGCTCGGCGCAAAAAAGATCGCCCGTTCCCTTAAGGTCGGTTTCTACGCGCGGATGTTCGATCACCTCAACCGATTCTGCGCTAACCACCAGCACGTTGATCGTGGCGCTATCCGCTCCCGGCGCGCTGGTAATAACGACCCATTTCAACGAATCAGAGAGCAGGCTGCGGGCGGCGATAATCGCCTCCTGCTGATTATGGCAAGGCAGTCCGCTTAGCGTCTCCAGTTCAAACAGATTAGGCGTGATTCCCTGCGCCAGCGGGAGCAAATGAGTACGATAGGCTTCCGGAATCTCGGCTTTAACATAAATACCGCTATCCACATCGCCAATGACGGGATCAACGAGAATACACAGCTCGGGATGATGCTCGCGAATGCGCTGCAGCCATTGCGCAAGGCGCTTAATCTGCACCGCGCTTCCCATATAGCCGGTCGTGACCGCCCGCAACTCGCGCAGGGCGTCACGCTCCTCCAGCGCCTTTAAATAACCGGCAAACCACTCTTCCGGGATGACGCCGCCATAGTAGGTGTCATAGTGCGGAGTATTGCTGAACAACACCGTCGGCACCGCGATAACCCGCAGGCCGTGCTGCTTTATCGCCGGTATCGCAATACTGTTTCCTACGCTGCCGTAGACCACCTGCGACTGCACGGCCACGATATCGACCTGTAGTGCCCGACTTTTATCGTTGAAGAGCACCGATTGTATTTCATCCTGCTGGCCCATCCTTTCTCCCCCCGCTGGACAGCGGGTCATACTCTGATTATCATTCGTCCTATGCTAAATTTCATTTTGTCATAGGTCAATAATGATCGTTGGAAAAACTGCCAGTGAGATCTTCGATAATATCCGCCATCTGGTGCAAAGCGGCATACTCAAGCCTGGCGATGTTTTGCCGCCGGTACGCGAACTGGCTGGCAAGCTGTCGGTTAACCGCAATACGGTCGCCGCCGCCTATAAGCGACTGGTGACCTCCGGTCTGGCCATTAGCCAGGGGCGTAACGGTACGGCCATTAAGACGCATAATACGCTTCCCGCCCTTGAAGGTGGCGATCCCTCTTCGCCGCTAAAAGATATCTCCAGCGGCAACCCCGATCCCACGCGCCTGGCGAACGTCAAAAACTACCTCAGCGCTATCGCCGCCGCTCCACGCCTGTACGGCGATGCGGCGGTTGACCCACGGCTGGCCGCGTGGGCCCATGCCTGGATGAGCAAAGATTCAGGCGTGGACGCGGAGATTAACCTCGCCAGCGGCGCTATCGATGCGCTCGAACGTCTGCTGTGCGCCCTGCTGCTGCCGGGCGATAGCGTGGCTATCGAAGATCCCTGCTTTCTCAGCAGTATTAATATGCTGCGCTATGCCGGCTTCACCCCCTCGCCGGTGCCGGTCGACGCTGAAGGCATGCAGCCTGATGCCCTTGAGGAGGCGCTGCGCAACGGCGCCCGGGCGGTGATCATCACCCCGCGAGCGCATAATCCGACGGGCTGTAGCCTTAGCGAGCCCCGCGCCCGGGCGATACGCGATATCCTGGCCCGCTATCCGCAGGTTCTGGTGATTATTGATGACCATTTCGCCCTGCTCTCCTCAACGCCCTGGCACTCTCCGCTGGCCGCCGAAAGCCGGCGCTGGGCGCTGGTACGCTCGCTGTCGAAAACCCTTGGGCCGGACATGCGTCTGGCTATCGTTGCCAGCGATTGCGAAACGTCGGCGGCGCTGCGCCTGAGGCTTAATTCCGGTAGCCAGTGGGTCAGCCATCTGCTGCAGGATCTGGTCATCGCTTGTCTTAATGATGACGCATTTATGGCATCGCTGACGGAGAGTCGCCGCCACTATCGTCGGCAACATGAAAAGCTGATCGCCGCGCTCGCTCGCTGCGGGATAACCCACCTGACGCCAGGAGACGGCCTGAACTTTTGGTTTCCGCTGGAGGAACCAAGCCAGCCGGTAGCGCTTCGCCTGGCGCATGCTGGCTGGCTGGTCCGCGAAGGCGAAACGTTCGGAATTCGCGCCCCTTCACACGGGCTGCGGCTGTCACTTGCTACGCTCAGCGATGAAGAAATTAATAAGCTCGCCAGTGACTTATGTCAGATATTACAACAACAGTGACGGGAGTTAACGCTATGCAGATCCACTTTATCGTCCATGAAGTCTTTGAAGCGCCGGGAGCTTATCTGCACTGGGCGCAGGCGCGCGGTTACGATACCAGCTGGTCGCGGGTTTATGCCGGGGATGCGCTACCGGAAAATGCTAACGCCTTTGATATGCTGGTAGTGCTGGGCGGCCCGCAATCTCCGCGTACCACCCTAGCCGAATGCCCATATTTTGATACCCACGCCGAGCAGCGTTTGATTGCGCAGGCCATTGCCGCCGGGCGGATCGTGGTGGGGATTTGTCTCGGTTCGCAGCTTATCGGCGAAGCGCTGGGCGCGCCGGTCATGCAAAGTCCGGAAAAAGAGATTGGCCACTTTCCGATAACGCTCACCACCGCCGGCCTGCAGGACGGCAAACTGGCCCATTTTGGCCCGTCGCTGGTCGTGGGCCACTGGCATAACGATATGCCTGGCCTGACGCCGGAAGCGGAGGTGCTGGCCTCCAGCGAAGGCTGCCCGCGGCAAATTGTGAAATATCGCGATCGGGTTTATGGCTTCCAGTGCCATATGGAATTTGACGCTGAGGTCATCGAACTGCTGATCGCCCATTCACAGCAGGAGCTCAGCGCCGCCAGAGGCAGACGCTTCATCCGCAGCGAACAGGAGATGCGCGCCTGGGATTACCGCGAAATGAATCAGAAGCTGTGGACATTCCTTGATAAGCTGACGGAAAAGTAAGCAAAATGCTTTTATTAAAGCCCGATAATTTAAGGATCGCCTGAAATGCACAATCCCAATCCGCAGCTTAAAGCCGCCATTGAAGCCTGCGATCGCGCTATCTCGCAGGAAGATTACGCGACGTTGATGGAGTATTACGCCGACGACGCCGCGCTGGTGGTCAAACCGGGCATGGTCGTCAAGGGGAAAGAAAATATCCGTAAAGCGTTTATCGCCATTGCCGACTATTTCCAGCACCGGCTGGTGGTAACGCAGGGGAAAATGGAGATTATTGAAGGCGGCGGCAATGCGCTGGTGATCATGGAAACCCGGCTGGATATACCGACAGCGGAAGCCGGGATAACTCAGGTTACGCGCCGCGCAACCTACGTCTTTCAGCAGCAGGGCGAGCGCTGGCTGTGTACCGTTGATAACTCTTACGGTACGGATCTGCTTGACGCGCCCGAAGTTTAAATTCCCGCGCCCTGGGTAAAGTGCTCTTCGCCAAATACGCCGGTCGAAAGGTAGCGATCGCCGCGATCGCAAACGATCGCTACCACTACCGCGCCAGGATTTTCACGGGCAATGCGTAGCGCGCCCGCCACCGCGCCGCCTGAACTCACACCGCAGAAAATCCCTTCCTGCACCGCCAGCATCCGCATGGTGTTTTCCGCGTCCTGTTGATGAATATCCAGCACCGCATCCACCAGCTGCGCATTAAAAATCCCCGGCATATATTCGGCAGGCCAGCGGCGAATGCCGGGAATACTGCTGCCCTCTTCCGGCTGCAGCCCCACGATGCTCACCGCTTTAGCCTGTTCGCGCAGAAAGCGGGAAACGCCGGTAATGGTGCCGGTGGTGCCCATGCTGGAGACAAAATGGGTTATCCGCCCTTCTGTCTGCCGCCAGATTTCCGGCCCGGTAGTGGTGTAGTGGGCATAGGGATTGTCCGGATTGTTGAACTGGTCCAGCAGCTTGCCTTCACCGCGCTGGGCCATCGCCAGCGCCAGATCGCGAGCCCCTTCCATTCCCTGCTCTTTGGTGACCAGGATCAGCTCCGCCCCGTAGGCGCGCATGGCCGCACGTCGCTCCTGGCTCATATTATCTGGCATCAGCAGCTTCATCTGATAGCCTTTAAGCGCGGCGATCATCGCCAGCGCAATGCCGGTATTGCCGCTGGTTGCTTCAATCAATACATCGCCGGGCTTAATTTCGCCGCGCTTTTCCGCTTCGACAATCATCGAAAGCGCGGCGCGATCTTTTACCGAACCGGCCGGGTTATTCCCTTCCAGTTTGACCCAGATTTCGCTGCCGTTATCTGGTCCCAGACGCTGTAGCTTCACCAGAGGCGTGTTGCCGATTGTTTGTTCTAATGTATTCACGGTTTTGCCCAATAAAAAGGCCGGGAAGCGTTTACCCGGCCTGCAAACATCCCCGGATGGCGACGCAGGCGTCTTATCCGGGCTACCCAATCCTGCCGTTGCGAAAACGGCGATAAACATGCGGATTAAGCTATCAGGCCGATTCGGCCAGAGCAAGCTCCTCGCGCGGCTCAATACGCTCACGACCGTTGTACAGGCGGGCATTCTGCAAGCCGACAAACAGGCGTTCCCCGCGATACGGCGCCTCTTCGCCCTGATACACCACGGTGAGCGGTTCGTCATACCACCCGAGAGGCTGCACAACTAATTGGGTGTAGTGGCCTTTCGGGCTCGCTTCCAGCACATGTACCGGCAACGGTGAATCCAGGCTGGTGCGCCGGCTGATATCCACTTCCCACGGCCGCAGGAACAGATCCACCGGCCCCTGATACGCCGGGGTATAGCCTAACGGCCAGCGATGCGCGCCCACGTGAAACTGTCCGCCGCGAATGGTGCCTTTCAGGCGGTTCACTTCGCCCATAAATTCCAGTACAAAGCGGGTTGCCGGCTCGCGCCATACCCGATCGGGCGCATCCGCCTGTTCAATATTGCCCTGGCTCATCACCACCACGCGATCCGCGACTTCGGTCGCCTCTTCCTGATCGTGGGTAACGAATACGCTGGTAAACTTTAGCTCTTCATGCAGCTGACGCAGCCAGCGTCTCAGTTCTTTACGTACCTGGGCATCCAGCGCGCCGAAAGGCTCATCCAGCAGCAGAATTTGCGGTTCGACCGCCAGCGCGCGCGCTAACGCGACGCGCTGCTTCTGTCCGCCGGAAAGCTGGGCCGGATAGCGATCGGCCAGATGCGCCAGCTGAACCATCTCCAGCAGTTTGGTAACTTTCGCTTTGATCCCGGCGGCATTTGGCCGTTCACGCTTAGGCAGCACCGTCAGGCCGAAGGCAATGTTGTCGAACACCGTCATATGACGAAACAGCGCATAGTGCTGAAAAACAAAGCCAACTTTACGGTCGCGAGCGTGCACCCGGCTGACGTCGGTACCGTGAAAACGAATGTGCCCGCTGGACTGATTCTCCAGCCCGGCAATGATGCGCAGCAGCGTGGTTTTCCCGGAGCCTGACGGCCCCAACAGCGCGACCATCTGTCCGGAAGGGATATCCAGCGAGATATCATTCAGCACCTGGGTGCGACCAAAAGACTTCTTAATATTGGCAATCTCAATGCTCATGATTTCCCTCCAGTTGCGCGCGTTTTTCCTGATTGGCCAAACGCCATTGCACCATACTCTTCAAAAACAGGGTCAAAATAGCCATTAACGTCAGCAGAGCCGCGGCGGTAAACGAACCAACGGTATTGTAGTCCTGCTCCAGTAGTTCTATTTGCAGCGGCAGCGACAAGGTTTCGCCGCGGATAGAGCCGGAAACAACCGATACGGCGCCGAATTCGCCGATCGCGCGGGCGTTAGTCAGCACCACGCCATACAGCAGCGCCCAGCGGATGTTTGGCAGCGTCACCCGGCGGAACATCTGCCAGCCAGAAGCGCCGAGCAGAATCGCCGCTTCATCCTCATTACTGCCCTGGCTCATCATCACCGGCACCAGCTCGCGAACCACAAACGGACAGGTCACAAAAATGGTCGCCAGCACCATACCGGGCCAGGCAAACATAATCTGTAGGTTATGCTCATCCAGCCAGCCGCCAAGCGGGCCATTAGAGCCATAAAACAGCAGATAAACCAACCCCGCCACCACCGGCGAGACGGCAAACGGAATATCCAGCAACGTCAGCAGCAGCTGGCGGCCGGGAAAGTTAAAACGCGTCACCAGCCATGCCAGCAGCGTGCCAAACACCAGATTCACCGGCACGGTAATTAAGGCGATCATCACCGTCAGCCAGATGGCATGCAGCATGTCCGGATCGGCCAGGTTATGCAGCACCGGCATCAGACCTTTGCTGAAAGCCTGCACGAAGATATAGACCATCGGTACAATCAGGATAAAGGCGGAAACCAGCATCCCGATACCGATCAAAAACCATTTCCCCCAGTTAATGCGGGGGGCGTCATAACGCTTTAATTGAGCAACGATCGCCATTAATGACCTACCACGCGTCGACCAAAGCGACTTTGCAGGGTGTTGATTGAGAACAGCAGCAGTAACGATGCCGCGAGGATCACCGAAGCAATCGCGCTGGCGGCAGGGTAATCAAACTCCTGCAAACGAATAAAAATCATCAGCGAGGTCACTTCCGTTTTCCACGCGATGTTACCGGCGATAAAAATAACCGCGCCGAACTCTCCCAGGCTGCGGGTAAACGACAGCGCGACGCCGGCCATCAGCGCAGGTGAAAGCTCCGGCAGCACCACTTTGCGAAAGCTCTGCCAGCGCGTCGCGCCCAGGGTTTCCGCCGCTTCTTCATATTCCGGCCCCAGCTCTTCCAGTACCGGCTGCACCGTACGAACCACAAACGGAATACTGGTAAAGGCCATCGCCACGGCGATACCCAGCCAGGTATAGGTCACTTTAATATCAAGCTTCGCCAGCCATTCACCATAAAAGCCGTTGACGGAGAACAGCGAGGCCAGCGTCAGGCCCGCCACCGCCGTCGGTAGCGCAAACGGCAGATCCATCAGCGCGTCCAGCAACGTGCGCCCCGGAAAGCGGTAGCGCGTGAGGATCCACGCCATCAGCAGGCCAAATACGCCGTTAAAGATCGACGCCACAAAGGCCGACAGCAGGGTGACTTTATAAGCGGCTACCACCTGCGGGTTGCTGATCACATCCCAGTATTGACTCCAGGTCATTTCCGCGAGCTGCATCACCAGCGCGCTCAGCGGCAGCAGCAGAATTAAGCACACGAACAGCAGGCTGGTGCCGAGGCTCAGGGTAAAGCCCGGCAGCACGCGCTTTGAGGCAACAGCAAACATTACTTACGCCCCGCCGCCAGCAGTTTGTCCAGCTCACCGCCGCTGGCAAAGTGGGTTTTCATCACTTCCGGCCAGGAGCCAAACTGGTCCTCCACGCGGAACAGCTCGGTCTGCGGGAATTTATCTTTCAGCGAATCCATCACCTTCGGGTTGTTCACGCGATAGTAATAGTCGGTGATGATCGTCTGCGCCTGCGGGCTGTAGAGCCAGTTCAGATAGGCTTTCGCCGCTTTCTCCGTTCCGTTAGCCTGAACGTTTTTATCTACCCAGGCCACCGGGAATTCGGCCAGGATATTGGTCTTCGGGATAACCACTTCAAATCCCTGATCTTCGTACTGTTTACGGATGTTGTTCACTTCCGATTCGAAGCTGATCAGCACATCGCCCAGACCGCGCTCGGCGAAGGTCGTGGTAGCCCCGCGACCGCCGGTATCAAACACTTCGACGTTTTTCAGGAACTGGGTCATGAACTGCTCGGTTTTCGCTTTATCGCCGCCGTCAGCCTTGTCCGCCGCGCCCCACGCCGCTAAATAAGTGTAACGCGCGTTGCCGGAGGTTTTTGGGTTCGGGAAAATCAGCTTCACGTCGGAACGCACGAGGTCATTCCAGTCGTGGATATTCTTCGGGTTGCCTTTACGCACCAGGAAGCCCATGGTGGAGTAAAACGGCGAGCTGTTATTCGGCAGACGGCTTTGCCAGTCGGCGGGAATCAGTTTGCCTTTGTCGTGCAGAATCTGTACGTCGGTCACCTGATTGTAGGTCACCACGTCGGCCTTAAGCCCCTGCAGAATCGCCAGCGCCTGTTTTGATGACCCGGCATGAGATTGTTTAATCGTCAGCTTATCGCCGCCGTTATCTTTCGCCCACTGCTGTTCAAACTGCGGGTTAAGGGCGGCAAACAGCTCGCGGGAAACATCGTAGGAGCTGTTCAGCAGTTCCGTCGCCTGCGCCTGCGCAACCAGCAGCACAGAAGCAGCCAGCGCCAGATATCCTTTTTTCAGTGATTTAACGGCCATTGCGCACCCTTATCAATATGATGATTTTCTGCTGATCATCATATTTATAACGGCTATGAAAGGAGTAACGGTTTTATATACCGTTTGGCGATTTGGAAGTCGAAAAGAGAATAAGAGAATGGCAAAGCTTATCTGAATCACGAATCCAGAACCGGAAAACGGGCGACGCTTGCCGACCGCGCCGAACGGTTCCCTCTCCCTGCGGGGAGAGGGTGAGGAGGAGATCTTACAGCGCCAGCAGCCTATCCAGGGACGGCGCGAAGTAGTATCCGCCGGTCACCGGTTTGGTAAAACGCAGCATCGCGTCGCGCTTACCGTCGGTATCACCGAACATACTCAGCAGCTGCTGTTCAATATTGTGCAGACGCGCGCAGTAGGCGCAAAAGTAGAGGCCGTGAGTACCGCTGGCGGTACCGTAAGGCAGGCTCTGACGCACAATCTTCAACCCTTTCCCTTCTTCTTTTAAATCCACGCGGCTCAGGTGAGAGGTTTCCGGTCGAGCATCGCCGTCAATCTCTTCGTTGGCCTCTTTGGTACGGCCGATCATCATCTCCTGATCGGGAACGCTCATGCGGTTAAGCTGCTTGAGGTTGTGCTCCCAGCGTTGCACGAATACGTAGCTGCCGCCCGCATCCACGCCATCCTGAATCACCGCCACTTCACGACGAGTCTCTTCCCCCGCCGGGTTTTCGGTACCGTCAACAAAACCGCTGAGGTCGCGCTCTTCAATCCAGCGGAAGCCGTGAATCTCCTCTTTGACCTCAATCGCGGCGCCAAAAGCGGACATGGCCGCCTGAGCGACGGAGAAGTTCAGCTCATGCTGCGCGGACAGGATATGAATCAGCACATCATATTGGGTCGACGGAGCCAGACCTTTACCGTAGCCCGGGAACGCTTTTAACTCTTCGGCCCCTACGCCGCCGCTCAGATGGCGCCAGACGTGATGACCGAAAGCGACGACTGCTCCCAGCTTAGCTTCCGGATATTTTGTCTGAAAGGTGGCTAACTTATCGGCAAACACTCTGCTGGCTTCGCGCAGTACGTCCACATCGCCTTTGACATTCGCTTCAATCCAAATCGCCGCACGGCAATGTTCCGGCAAAATGCCGCTCTGAACCTGAGACATCGCTCCTCCTGAAATAGTACAGCCACAACGCTGTGGCTTTTAAGGCGCTATTGTACCCGCTTTTTCAGGACGTCGAATCACTTCAGATCAAATTAGCGACGCCAGATAATTTTGCTCACCTTCCAGTTTTTCAGCGTGTCATCGGAAGGCATTAACTCCTCAGGGCCGCTCCAGTTACCGGTAAAGGCATAGCTAATATGCTGGCTGCCCTCGGCCTTACACTCCACCACCGCACCGTTATCGTTGCTGCCTTTCTGACAGTTGCCAAACGCTTTGCTGTAAATATCGCTAAACGGGGTCCCGATTTTCACGCCGCTGGCGGCTTTGATGTTGCTATCCCGCACGTCGATACGGCTAATAGTCCCGCTCTCGCCGTTAATGGTCAGCGCAACCTTGTCATCTTTTAACGCTTCGAAGTAGCGCACAATATTGCCGTTAGCCGTTTTCATGCCGCTGCGCAGGCGGTAGCTGCTGCCGAGCGCATCGCCGATCGCCTGCTCGTTCAGCGGCGTTGTCGCCGTCAGGTTGCCTACGCCCTGTTCGGTTACTTGCGTAGAGGAACCAAACCAGTTCCACGGATAAGCCGACGACCAGTTAACCGAGCTCATCGTCGAGCAGCCGGTTAACGCCAGCGGTAATGCGCAGAGAAGTAAACGTCGCGATTTCATGACTCAGTCCTTTCTGATTAATTCAACGCAAGTTGGAGTGCGCGATCGGCAAAAAGTGCCGTTAAACCTGCTCTTCGCGAAAACAGGCTTTCAACCGACGGTTGCTTAACAGCCACCAGAGCGCATAAAGATCCGCCGCCAGCAGGGAGATGGTCACCGCCGAGGGCGATTCTCCGCTCAGCCACAGCAGCGGCTGCCAGACCAGCAGCAGGCTCTGAGAAAGCACCAGAAGCCAGCGCATCATCGGCCAGAGGCGAGGAAAACGCTGACGATGACCGCTGATGAGAAATGCCAGTACCGCCGGGATGCCGGGCAGCAATCCCAGCCAAAAATTATCGTGATCCGGATAAAACAGATTCAGCAGCGCGTCACCCTGCTGCCGCGACGCGCCGGCCATCAGAAACAGCACCCACGTACGCGCCTGAAGCAGCAGCACGCACCAAAAAAGGAACGGCAAGCGCAGGCGGCCGTGGGTATCAAAATCGGCGGGGATAAACTCAGTATTCTTCATCTTCAATTAAGCGTTTGCCGAGGCAAAGCACGTCCGAATGCTCATAGCCAAGGCGTTCGTACATCCCCTGAACCACATCATTATCTTCGCGGATCATAATGTTTATTTTCGGGCAGCCGCGGGCAATCAGCTTTTTCTCCAGCCGATTAAGCAGCGCGTTAGCAATACCGCGACCGCGATATTCCGGATGCACGCCGAGATAATAAGCAGAGCCGCGGTGACCGTCGTAACCGCCCATCACCGTACCAACCACTTCACCGTTAACTTCGGCCACCAGAAACAGGCTGGCGTCGTGGTTCAGCTTACGCTCAATATCCATTTCCGGATCGTTCCATGGCCGCAGGAGATCGCAGCGCTCCCACAGGGTAATAACCTCTTCGAAATCTTGTTGGCGAAAAACGCGTATCTCCATGGTATTGCCCACCATTAACGGTTAAAAACAGAGATTATGGCGCGATTGTGCCCGCTAGCCAATATCAGGCGCAATGAGCCGCAAAAAATGGCATAATATGACTTTGTCATGTATTGAAATGAAAAGTAAAACAATTCTTATTTTGAATGGTCGTATCAAAAAACACGATACGATATAACATTAGTCACCACTTGTTTGCAATTCAGGCCGAATGAGCACTTTTAAACCATTAAAAATACTTGCTTCGCGCCGCCAGGTGCTGAAAGCCGGGCTGGCAGCAATGACGCTTTCAGGGATCGCCTCTCAGGCCAGCGCGAAAGAACAACAGCCATTGAAAACATCCAATGGGCACAGCAAACCCGTAGCGAAGAAAAAAGGCGCCAGGCGCGTCGTGATGCTCGACCCGGGCCATGGCGGTATTGATACCGGCGCTATCGGCCATAACGGTTCAAAAGAGAAGCACGTCGTGCTGGCTATCGCCAAAAACGTGCGCAGCATCCTGCGCAACAACGGTATCGATGCGCGTCTTACGCGCAGCGGCGATACCTTTATTCCACTCTATGACCGCGTGGAGATCGCCCATAAGAACGGCGCCGATCTCTTTATGTCGATTCACGCCGATGGCTTCACCAACCCGAGCGCCGCCGGCGCCTCCGTTTTCGCCCTCTCCAACCGCGGCGCCAGTAGCGCCATGGCGAAGTATCTCTCGGATCGCGAAAACCGGGCGGATGAAGTGGCCGGCAAGAAAACGACCGATAAAGACCATCTTTTGCAGCAAGTGCTGTTCGATCTGGTGCAAACGGACACCATCAAGAACAGCCTGACGCTCGGCTCGCACATCCTGAAAAAGATTAAGCCGGTGCATAAACTGCACAGCCGCAATACCGAACAGGCTGCGTTCGTCGTGCTGAAGTCGCCATCAATTCCGTCGGTGCTGGTGGAGACGTCGTTTATTACCAACCCGAACGAAGAAAAACTGCTGGGCACCACCGCGTTCCGGCAGAAAATCGCCACGGCAATAGCCAACGGCATTATCAGCTATTTCCACTGGTTCGATAACCAGAAAGCCCACTCGAAGAGACGTTAATGAAACCCGACGCGCACCAGGTAAAAGCTTTCCTTCTTCAGCTCCAGGATGACATCTGCCAAAAGCTTAGCGCCGTTGACGGTAGCGAATTTATCGAGGATAGCTGGCAGCGGGAAGGCGGCGGCGGCGGACGCAGCCGGGTACTGCGCAATGGCGGTATCTTTGAGCAGGCTGGCGTGAATTTTTCCCACGTGCACGGTGATGCAATGCCGGCTTCCGCAACCGCGCATCGTCCTGAACTGGCAGGCCGCAGCTTCGAAGCGATGGGCGTCTCGCTGGTCGTACACCCGCGCAGCCCGTACATCCCTACCAGCCACGCCAACGTGCGCTTTTTTATCGCGGAAAAAGCGGGTGCCGATCCGGTATGGTGGTTCGGCGGCGGCTTTGATTTAACCCCCTACTACGGTTTTGAAGAAGATGCCGTTCACTGGCATCGTACCGCCCGCGATCTGTGCCAGCCCTTTGGTGAAGAGGTTTATCCGCGCTATAAAAAGTGGTGTGACGACTACTTTTTCCTCAAGCATCGTAACGAGCAGCGCGGCATCGGCGGTCTGTTTTTCGATGATTTGAATACCCCGAACTTTGACCATTGTTTCGACTTTATGCAGGCGGTGGGCAACGGCTTCACCGAGGCGTATCTGCCGATTGTCGAGCGGCGTAAAGAGAGAGTCTGGGGCGAGCGCGAGCGCGATTTCCAGCTCTACCGTCGCGGGCGCTACGTGGAGTTCAACCTGGTGTGGGATCGCGGTACCCTGTTTGGTCTGCAAACCGGCGGCCGTACCGAGTCCATTCTGATGTCGATGCCGCCGCTGGTGCGCTGGGAATACGACTACCAGCCGGAAGCGGGCAGCCCGGAGGCCGCGCTAAGCGAATTCATTCAGGTACGTGATTGGGTTTAAAGTTGCCAGATGGTGCGATCCGTAGGCCAGATACGGCGCTGTTTTGCCTGATGGCGCTACGCTTATCAGGCCTACGATGACGGCACGATTCGCCAGCCGGTAAATAACGCGTAATCAAACCCACTGCCGCATCCGCTGATGCAGCGTCAACGACGGTTTCTCGGCGAACAGCTGTTGATAATCGGTGGCGAACTGGCCCAGATGCCAAAAGCCCCACTGCATCGCGGCATCTTTCACCGTTGCGCTCTGCGACCACGGGCTAATCAGCTCCCGGCGCACCGCGTTCAAACGAATGCGCTTCAGCCAGGCGTTCGGCCCGATCCCCAGAATCGCGTGAAAGGCATTTTGCAGCGTGCGGCGGCTAACGTGCAGCTGCTGACACAGATCGAGAACCGTCAGCGGCTCCGACATATTCTCCAGCACGAACTCCCGCGCCCGGGAAAGCAGCCGCCGGTAGCTCTGATGGCTGATGCTCTCGGCGGTGACCATCGGCTGCGCCTCCTCCAGCATCGCCCCCATCGCCAGCAGGAGATTATCGCCCAATACCTTGCGCACAGCGGGCTGATGAAGGTTTTCCGGATTCTCGCTAAACGTCGCCAGCGCCTGCTGCACAAAGCCCCATAGCGCTGCCTTGTGCTCCTCTTTGACCTCCAGCGCCGACTGGTTACGCAGCATATGCAGCACCCGCTCCGGGTGATGCAGGAAGCTGGCCTGACGGGAAATGACATCCTCTGAGATAACCACTCCCAGAATGGTGTAATCATCCGGCGTGCTGAGTTCGAACTCGGTGCCGCCGGGTCGGGTGGCGATCTCGGCGCTGCCGAGACACTGCGATCCTATAAACCCCTGCTCGCCGCGGGTTGTCGGGATACCGAACCAAAAAGAGTTCGGCCACACCAGGCAGGATTGACGCAGCGCCAGACCGGTATACTCGCGAAAAACCTGAATATCATCGAGCAGGATTTCGGTAAATTCACCGTGAAATTTCCCCGGATGCAGCTGATCGTAAATCTGCTGCCAGGCGGTAATCGTCAGGGCATGTTCATAGACATCGGTGGTCCGTCGCTGGTGGACGTTATCCACCTCGACCATCGGCGTCAATTTAACGTCTTCGGGTAATGCTTCATGATAAAGATGGTGCAGGCTGGCCGGTGTTTTCTTTTTCATGATCTTATCAACCGGGAGCGCTCTCGCGTTCCCGGCACCTCCGACTGGTTAATTTTTTAGACGATAGCGACTACTGCGTTTACGCAACGATCCGGTAGAAAACAGCTGTTCCAGCGCCTTTCTGGCTTCGTCAAGCGACCAGCCAAAATGGGCGGCCACCTCCCCTGCCGTCATTCCCTGACGCGTCGATGCCAGCAGCGCCAGTAAAGGCTCAGAGGACTCCGCTATCACCGGTGGCTGCGGGGCTTCCGGCTGCGGCTGAAAGCCGCCGATCAGCCGCTGGGTGTCCTCTTCCGGGCGCCCTATCTCCCGACGGCTAACAACGCGCCCCGTACGCTGCGCCGCAGCGCTTCCGGCATCCAGCGCCGCCCGGCACGCCGCCAGGTCGCCTTCCACCACGAGGGTTAACCTGCCGGGATCGAGAACCTCATGGCTGAGCAGCCGCACGTTGGCCGCCTTCAGCATCGCATCCGCCGCATCAACGGCGGCGACCATGCCGTCAACTTCCAGTAATCCCAGGGCGTTGATCATCGCTTCCCCCTTACGCGCGCTGGATTGGATGACGGGCAATATCCAGAACGGCATCGGTAAAGGCATTGCAGGCTGCCTTACAGGCGGCCTGGCTCCCCGTCAAGAAGGCGGCCGAATAGTTGGTTTCCGACGGCGGCGGCACGTAGGTCACCAGCTGCACGTCGGCCGATTTCATCGCCGCGTCAATGCCGAAAGTGGCCTCCAGCGGCGGCGCCACCAGATAGGCGATCGGATCGCCCAGCGCGATGCCTGAAGAAGACGAGAGATAAGAGCCGGTACGCGACACCACGTGCGCCAGGAACGCCGTATCTTCGGCATCGTTGGCCCACTGAAACGCCGCTCCGCTTTCGATATGCGCCATCATCGCGTCCAGGCCAGCGCGAACTTCCGCCGGGTTCGGGCCGCCCAGCATAATCAGCACTTCCCCTGCGGTTGGCGACGGGCCGTGAGCTGCGCCAGCGTAGAGGGAGCGCCCGTAAACCACTTCAACCATCGCCTGTTTTGTCGCTTCGTCAGCGGCAATATAGGTCACATCATCCGAATCCGCCGTGATGAGTCCGAGGCTACGTATATGCGGCGGTAATTTAAGCTCGCGGGCAAAGCCGTCATTTACCGAAGCAATCACGCGCATGGCCGTCACCGAAGGGCGAATTAAATCTAATGCAGGCATGATGCCTCCTTAACGAGTCATATTGATGCCGGAAGCTTTCTGCTCCAGCATGCGTTTGGCCAAATCGACGATCACCGCAGCGGCTTCTACCGGCGGCGTGCCGCCCTGGTGAATATTGGAAATACAGGTCCGGTCCGCTTCAACGGTGGTTGCCACGCGCGGCGAATACACGGCGTAACAGGAGAGGCTTTCCGACTGCCCCAGCCCGGGACGCTCGCCTACCAGCAGGATGACCACCTTCGCGCCGAGGATTTCGCCAATCTGATCTTCAATTTTGACCCGTCCGTAGCGGACGAAGAACGGCGTACCGACCTTCAGCCCGGCCTGCTTCAGCCCCGACAGCAGCGGCGGCAGGATCTCTTCATAGTTGACGGTAATCGCGTCCGTAGAGAGGCCATCGGATACCACCACCTGAACGTCAGGATTCGCCACGCACTGCGCCTTCAGCGCGTCAATCGCTTCCGGACTCAGGCGACGGCCCATATCCGGGCGCGTCAGGTAGAGGTTCTTGTCGCTAATCTCGGAACGCACCTCGAGCAATCCCTGGTTTTTCACCCACTCTTCCGGAACCTCTTTCAGCACCGTATCCTTGGAGCGCGAATGGTCGGCGAGGAAGCGCAGCAGCGCGAGGGTGCGCGGACGCGGGCCGGCGCGGCCGGTGCAAACGCGCGCCGCCGTGCTGCGTTTCAGTTCGGCCAGCACTTCCGCGCGATGCGGCTGCTGCACGCCAATCCAGCCTTTAGCCTCTGGCGATCCTAAATCCAGCGCGCAGCTCTCCGCCGCGACCTCACACCGGCTGCCGCACTTCGTCGCCGCAGCCTGAGGCGCCGCTGCGGCCGTCTGCGGTTGTCCCATTGACGCCATCACGCTACGTACAATTTCTTCAATCTGCTTTTGATCCATCATGTGTCATCCCCGCGTCATCAAAAGAACAGTGACGGATCGCCCGCCCGTTGGGTCAGACGACCGTTTGCCATAATGCCCATGGTTTCCAGCCAGCGTTCGAACTCCGGCGACGGCCGTAGATTCAGCAGCTGACGGACGGTGGCGGTATCGTGAAACGCGGTGGTCTGATAGTTGAGCATGATGTCGTCGCCGAGCGGCATGCCCATGATGTAGTTGCAACCGGCGGTGGCGAGCAGAATCATCAGGTTTTCATTGAGATTCTGATCGGCGTCAGCATGGTTGGTGTAGCAGCAGTCGCAGCCCATCGAGATGCCGCTCAGCTTGCCCATAAAGTGATCTTCGAGACCGGCGCGAATAATCTGCCGGTCGTTATAGAGGTACTCCGGCCCGATAAAGCCCACAACGGTATTGACGAGGAACGGATCGTAGTGCCGCGCCAGGCCATAGTTGCGCGCCTCCATCGTCACCTGATCGGCGCCGAAGTTCGCGCCAGCCGACAGCGCCGAGCCCTGCCCGGTTTCAAAATAGAGGCAGTTTTCTCCGGCGATACGGTTGAACTCGGCGCCGACCGCCCGCGCTTCATCGAGCATCGCCAGCTCCACGCCGAACTCTTTTAGCCCCTTTTCGCTGCCGCAGATGCTCTGGAAAATAAGCCCTCCCGGCGCGCCGCGGCGGATCGCTTCAATCTGGGTAGTGACGTGCGCCAGCACGCAGCCCTGAGTCGGGATATTAAACTTGTCGATAACGCCGTAGACGGTATCGAGGACGCGGGTCAGGTTCTCCACGTCATCGGTCACCGGGTTAACGCCGATCACCGCATCGCCCGCGCCGAACGAGAGCCCTTCGTAGATTTGCGCCGCAATGCTCTGCACGTCATCGCGGGTATCGTTCGGCTGCAGGCGACAGCTAAAGGTGCCCGGCAGGCCGATGGTGGTGTTGGCTTTTTTAATCACCGGCATTTTCTTTGCGCCGTAAATCAGGTCGGCGTTGGAACAGACCTTCGCCACCGCCGCCACCACTTCTGAGGTCAGCCCTTTGCGCACAAACGCAATATCGTCGCTGGTGACTTCATCGTTGAGCACGTATTCGCGCAGGTCGCTGATGGTCCAGTTTTTAATCCGCTGATAAGCGGTTTCGTTGACATCGTCCTGAATCAGGCGCGTCACGCAGTCCTCTTCATAAGGGATCACCGGGTTATTACGAATATCGGCGACCGTCATATCGGAGAGCACCTGCTTCGCCGCTACGCGCTGCTGCGAACTTTCTGCCGCCACGCCCGCCAGCACATCCCCCGAACGCAGTTCGTTGGCTTTAGCCAGCACCTCTTTTACATCCTTAAACTGATAAACATTGCCGAACAATGTGGTCTTTAATTTCATAAGTCGTTCCCTCAGGAAGGAAATGCGAGTGATTTCACCGTCACCGGCACAACCGATCCGCCAAAAAGAGGCGTACCAATGTCGATATAGTCCCCCGCCCGTACGCTCACCTCATCGATGACCGCCAGCGGGAGTTGTTGCAGCTGCGGGCGCAGCAGCATGCCCAGCGCTTTGCCAAAGTCCTGCTCGGCCACCACCAGCAGGGGATGCGGATTGGGAAAGCGCGCGACAAAAGCCAGTAGCGCGTCAATCACCACCAGCAGGGCGGCGTAGCGCACCGGCAACGAAGCAGGAAGCGCCAGCACGTAAGCATCCGATCCCGGATCCAGATCGAGCTGCAGCAGCGCCTGCTGCCAGGCGCTCAGCAGATCGGATTCATCAAGCGGGATCGCCACCGGCAGATTGCGCAGCGGGAGCTGAACCCCTTCCAGCCAGATAGTGCTGCCGGAAAGCGAGAGCGTATGCGCGCCGGCGCCAATCACCGTGGCGCGCACGGTTTGCGCCGGAAACTGCACGTTCATCTTCCGCAGCCGCGGATGCTCGTGCAGCGCCGTGGCCAGCAGCGGTCCGATATCCGCAAAACAGAACGGGTCGGCAGGCTGGTTGCGGTAGCACTCGCCCACTCCGCCGGAAAGGGTAATCACCTCGGGTACCGCGCCTGCGGGCAGCAGGCCGGTTTGCATCAGCCGTTGCGCCAGCGGAGAGAGCGTGCCGTCGATAACTTCGACGATCAGATCCGCCATCCGACGCGCTACCTGCGCTAACTGCGAAGCACTCAACGCGCGCGCATCGACGCCTGCGCCAAAAACCTCATCGACGATCATTTGCCCCGGCTGATGGGCATAAACCACCCGTCCCTGGCCGTCGGTCTCCAGCAGGCGTCCGCCAACGTTCAGGCAGGCGGTGGCGCTGACTTTTCCCGCTTCAAATAGCGCGTAATTTGAGGTACCGCCGCCGATATCAATGTTCAGCACCCGGCACATCCGCTGTTCAGAAAGGGTTTGCGCCCCGGCGCCGTGACCGGCAATCACCGATTCCAGATGCGGCCCGGCGCTGGCCACCACAAAGTCACCCAGCGACTGCGAGAGCGCCATCACCGCCGCCCTTGCGTTGCGGGTTTTCGCGCTTTCGCCTGTGATAATGATCGCCCCGGAGTCCACCGATTCTGGGGCAACCTCTGCGGCCTGATACTGCGCCAGAATCAGCGCCTTGAGTTCGTCCTCCTTCAGACCGCCCTGTTTATCAACCGGGGTAAAGAAGACCGGGCTTTGCCAGCTAATTTCGCGTTTGATGAATTCGTAGCGCGGCACCTGCGACACCGCCGCACGGTTAACCAGCTCAAGGCGGGAGAAGATCACCTGAGTGGTGGTGGTGCCGATATCGATGCCGACGCTCAGCAGCTGGCGAGTTTTCACGATTGCGTCTCCGCTTCGGTTGTCGCCGCCGCCGGTGCGTTTTCATCTTTCGGCACCAGCAGCATCGCCACGCCAATGGCGGTAACGCCGCCGATCAGCTTGCCGACGATCATCGGGAAGATCATGGCGTTCATGTTGGCGGCGGCGAAGCCTAAATGGTCGCCCAGCGCGAAAGCGGCGGAGACGGAGAACGCGCAGTTAATGACTTTGCCGCGAGTATCCATCTGTTTCATCATGCCGAACATCGGGATGTTGTTGGCCAGCGTCGCCACCATGCCTCCGGCGGCCATATTATTGATTTTCAGCAGATTACCGACGCGCATCAGCGGCTTTTCAAACCAGCGGGTCAGCAGCAGCACCATCGGATAAGCGCCGAGCAGCACGCAGGATATCGATCCAATGACTTCAATGGCGCGCATCACCTCGCCGGGCTGGTCGCCGGGAGCCATAAAGATCGGATCAAGCCCCGGGATCAGATCCCAGCCCAGCAGGAACTTGATGACCGCTGCCGCCAGGCCGATGGTGATCAGCGCCACCAGAAATTTGGCGAAGATCTGGAAGCCGTTGATCATTTTTTCCGGAATAAACTTCAGCCCCAGCGCGACCAGCACCGCGACGATAAGCACCGGGATCATATTCATCAGGATCAGCGCGAAGGTAAACTCTACCGGCTGACCGTTAATCTCCACGCCGGAGTACATGGCCACCAGGCCGCCGGCGATACAGCCGATCGGAATCGTAACGATCCCGGCCAGCACGCCCAGCGCCAGGTAGCGGCGGTCAGAGGGTTCGATGATGCCGAGCGCGACCGGAATGGAGAACACCAGCGTCGGCCCCATCATCGCCCCGAGGATCAGGCCGGAATAGAGCCACGCCGCCACGTCGCCGCCCGCCAGCTCTTTGGCGAGGAAGAAACCGCCCATATCGCAGGCCAGTAGCGTGCCGGCAAACATCGACGGGTTCGCGCCGAGCATTTCATACAGCGGAATAATCACCGGCCCGAGCAGGTGCGCCAGTACCGGCGCCAGCGCGGTCATCCCGACCATCGCCAGGCCCAGCGCCCCCATCGCCATAAACCCCTCTTCGAACTGGCCGCCGGAGCCCTCAATGCTTTTACCAAACTTGCCGAGAAAGCGCGCCGAGCCGCCAAACTGCGACAGGATCCTGTCCACGGCGGCAATCAGCATAAAGAACATCATGATGTACATGATGATTTCGTTAATTCCCATAGCCCTTACTCCCTGTCATTCGTTATGTGTAAAGACGTCCCATGGGCATACAACCAACGCCAGGACGGTAGCCCGGCATCGCCTCCGGGAAATTCTGTAACGTTTTGCGCACTTCTCCCGGGGGCGGCGCTTTGCGCCTTGCCCGGGCTACGGGCTGGTAGCCCGGACAGACGCGCAGCGTCGCCTCCGGGATAATCAGCCGGGGTTAACGCCGCATCAGTGCGCCGCCGCGTACAGATCGATAATCTGCTCCCGGCTGGCGGTGCGTGGATTAGTGCGCAGACAAATGTCCTCCTGCGCCGCCTGCGCCCATGCGCTGAAATGTACGGCCATCGCGCCGGCATCCGAGAGTCGTTTGCTCAGGCCCACTTCAGCAATCAGCTCGCGTACGGCGGCGATAGCCTCACGATCGTCGGTTTTCTTGCCGGTTAACGCCCGACCGATTTGGCTGAAACGCTCGCGGCGCACCATGCGGTTAAACTCCATCACCGTCGGCAGCAGCATGGCGTTGGCCTGGCCGTGCGGAATATGCAGCGCTGCGCCAGGCTGATGCGCCATCGCATGACATAAGCCCAGACCCGCGCTGGAAAAGGCCATCCCCGCCATACAGGAAGCCAGCAGCATACTTTCGCGCGCGGCAAGATCCTGGCCGTAGCCAACGGCCTTCGGCAGCGACCGGCCGATCATCGCTATCGCGCCAATCGCCAGGCTGTCGGTGAAGGGCGTCGCGTTGAGCGCGCTGTATGCCTCAACGGCGTGGGTCAGCGCGTCAATCCCGGTCATTGCCGTCACCTGTGGCGGAACGCCTTCGGTCAGGGCGGCGTCGAGAATCGCCACGTCCGGCATGAGCGAGGCATGGGCCAGCACTTGCTTACGCCCGCTGACTGCATCGATAATCACCGTCACGTTGGTGGTTTCCGAGCCGGTTCCGGCGGTGGTCGGCACCGCAATCAGCGGCAGACGCGGGCGCAGTACGCTGCTTTCCGTCATCGCGCTTAACGTCTGCTCCGGGTTGGTGACTAACAGCGCGACCGCTTTCGCCGCGTCCAGCACCGAACCGCCGCCAAAGGCCACCACGCCGTCGCACTTCGACTCGCGCAGCTGCGCCACCGCCGCGCAGACGTCGGTAATGCACGGTTCTCCCGGCGGACAGGGCCAGACGGTCATCGTCACCCCTTTCATTGCCAGGCTGCGAGCAAGCCCGGCGGTCATTCCCGCCTGATGCAGGAAACTATCAACCATCACCAGCAGATGGCTTAGGCCCCGCGCTTGCGCCTCCTGTCCGCAGGCGCTCAGCGCGCCGAGGCCGCACAGCGTTACCGGCGGCACGCTGAAGGTTTTCACCCGCTGCAGATTCAGGGTATCGAACGCCTGAAAGAGCGCCGTCTGCAGTTCAGCTTGCATAGATTCCCTCCGCTTTCTCTCTCCCGCTGCTGGCTATCGCCAGCGGGGTCATAAACAGGCTGTGCTGCGGTAAATGCACCCGTAATTCCGGGAAGCGTTTGCGAAACAACGCGTCCACGCCCGGCTGCATACAGGAGCCGCCCGCCAGCCATAAATCGGCAATGCCATGTCCTTCAATATGGTGAGCAACGATCTCCGCCATTTTTTCGTACACCGGCTTCACCACCGGCCAGATCTCCTGCGCGTTGCTGCGCTTGTACTGCTCCGCCTCTTCCAGCGGGATGCGACGATTTCCGGCGAGGGTCAGGGAGATATGATGGCCGCCGGTCGCTTCATCGGCGGAGTAGGTCACCAGACCCTGCTTAACGATGGCGATGCCGGTGGTGCCGCCACCAATATCCACCACGCCGGCGTTATCAAGCTGCAGCAGATCCGCCACCGCGGTCGGTTCATCCAGCACGTGGCTAACTTCCAGGCCGGCAGATTCGAGTACGTTGATCGAAATACGCGGGTCGGTACCCGGTGGAAAAGAGGTCGCCGCATGGGTGAAGCGGCAGCCGAGCTGCTGTTCAAGAACGTCGAGATGGCGGCGCACGAGGGTAACGGCGCCGAAGAAATCCCAGACGATGCCGTCGCGCACGACGTCAGCCCAGTCCAGGCACACTGCAACCGGCTGGCCATCGCCATCGACCACCATCGACACGACATCGCAGGTGCCTAAATCCACGCCCAGCCACAGCGGCGAACCGCTGTTCGCAGGCGTCTGGTTACACAGGGCCGCGGCTTTTTGTAGCCTGGGAGTGAGCCAACGTTGTTCGTCGTGCGCCATCTCTTTCACTCCTTATACGATGCGGAACGCATCCACCAGCACGCAGCGACGCAGACGGACAAAGGTACGTGCGCTGGTTACCCCCTCCCCGGTCGGCGTAGTGATGGTCATGGTGGTCCAGCCCTCTCCGCCCAGCCCGAGCCCGGCAATGCACGGCCCGTTTTTGACGAAAATGCTGGTATCAATGGCATTGGCCATCTGATTCATGTTGTCGATATTGCGCGAGTGCATCGCCGCCGTATGGTGGCAGCCGCCTTCCAGCTGCACCGCCAGCGCAATAGCGTCATCGACGCTGGCCACCCGTACGACAGGGAGTACCGGCATCATCAGTTCAGTCACGGCAAACGGATGGCTGGCCGGCGTTTCAACAAACAGCAGGCGCGTCTGCGGCGGAACGCTCAGGCCGATGGCGGCGGCAATCTTGCTCGCGTCACGTCCCACCCAGTCACGGCTGACCGTACCTTTGCCGCGCTCATCGATATTCTTCAGCAGCACCGGCTGAAGCTGCTCGGCCTGGGCCGCGCTGAGCTTCACAGCCTGCTGGCCTTCCATCAGGCGCATCAGCTCGTCGGCGACGCTATCGACGACAATCAGCACCTTTTCGTCAGCGCAGATAATGTTGTTATCAAACGAGGCGCCTTTGACGATGGACTGCGCGGCGCGCGCCAGATCGGCCGTTTCGTCGACCACTACCGGCGGGTTACCGGCCCCGGCGGCAATCAGACGTTTATTGGTATGCTTGCGTGCGGACTCCACCACCGCTTCGCCGCCGGTGACCACCAGCAGACCAATGCCGGGGTACTTAAACAGCCGCTGGGCCGTTTCGATATCCGGGTTCGCCACGGTGACCAGCAGATTGGCCGGACCGCCCGCGGCAATTACCGCCTGGTTGAGCAGCATAATCGCCCGCTGAGAGACTCTTTTCGCCGCCGGATGCGGGGCGAACACCACGCTGTTGCCCGCGGCAATCAGGCTGATAGCGTTATTAATCACCGTTGCCGCCGGGTTGGTGGAGGGCGTGACCGAGGCCACCACGCCCCACGGCGCGTTTTCAATCAACGTCAGGCCGTTATCGCCGGTCAGCACCTGCGGGGAGAGACATTCGACGCCCGGCGTGCCGCGCGCCTGGGCCACGTTTTTGGCAAATTTATCTTCAACGCGTCCCATGCCGGTTTCGCTGACGGCAAGCTCCGCTAATTCTCTGGCATGTTTTTCGCCTGCCTCACGAATGGCGTGAATCGCCAGCTGGCGCATCGCCACGCTTTTCAGCCCCTGCTGAGCCACCTTTGCCGCCGCGACGGCGTCATCAAGGGAGGCAAAGACGCCCATCTCATGAACGGCGCTGTCCGGCTGGCTGCTGTCCTTCATTTTCAGCAGTACGGCTTTCACCACCTGTTCAATATCCTGTTGGTTCATGATGTTCAGTCCTATTTATGGAAAATCACCTGGCCGCCGGCCACCGCTTCATCGACGATACCGATGACGCACAAATCCACAGGAGACGCGTCGCTGCGGTGTGCCTGTCGCGCCGAGCTGCCGCTGACCAGCAGCACCCATTCGCCGGGCCCCGCGCCGATGCTGTCGATGGCGACGGCGCACTGTCCGTCGGGCTTGCCCGCAGCATCAATCATCTCCACCATCAGCAGCTTGTCGTGCGCCAGCCCCTGATGGCGAACGGTGCAGACAATTTGTCCCGTGACGACTGCCAGTTTCATACCCGCCTCCCTGGATTGCGTGGTGAGTCATGGGCCGGATAAGCGCAGCGCCATCAGGCAATGGCGCGCGTTAATGCCGAAGGACAACCCCGGCGCGCCTTATCCGGCTAACCATCAGATGTTGCTGTCGCCTTTGAAACTGATGGGGAACACCTCCTCCAGATCGCCGTGCGGACGCGGAATCACGTGCACCGAGACCAGCTCGCCGATACGCTGCGCCGCAGCGGCGCCGGCATCGGTAGCGGCCTTGCACGCCGCCACGTCGCCGCGCACCATCGCGGTGACCAGTCCGCCGCCAATCTGCTTCACGCCAACCAGCTTCACGCGCGCGGCTTTTACCATCGCATCAGAGGCCTCAATCAGCGCAACCAGGCCCCGGGTTTCAATCATTCCTAATGCTTCCATTGTGTTTTCCTCTTGCGTAAGGGGGTCCAGAACGGGACCGTTCATTCAACCTGCATGGGTAAGTGGCAATCGCTGCTTACGTCACTCCGGCGCGGCACGGCTGCCACTAACGCCAGTTCGATAATTTCCTGCACGCTACAGCCTCGGGAGAGGTCATGGAGCGGTGCGGCCAGCCCCTGAATCAGCGGCCCGATTGCACGATAGCCGCCCAGACGCTGGGCGATTTTGTAGCCGATGTTGCCCGCCTCCAGCGATGGAAAAACCATCACATTGGCCCGTCCCTGCAGCGGGCTGTCGGGCGCTTTTTGCGCGGCGACCTCCGGCACGAAGGCGGCGTCAAACTGCAGTTCGCCATCCACCATCAGCTGCGGAGCGCGCTGACGCACGATCTCTGTGGCCTGCTGTACGTTGGCGACGTTGGGGTGGCGGGCGCTGCCGTTGCTGGAAAACGACAGCATCGCCACCCGCGGCTCCTCGCCGGTAATCGCCTGCCATGTCTCAGCGCTGGCGATAGCGATATCCGCCAGTTGCGCCGCCGTCGGCTGCGGCACCACGCTGCAGTCGGCAAATCCCAGCGCCGGTCCGACGTACTGCGGCAGCATCAGAAAGATCGACGACAGCGTTTTGCAGCCAGGCTGAAGGCCAATAATGCGTAATCCGGCGCGCAGTACGTTCGCCGTCGAGGAGAGATTGCCGGCAATACACACGTCGGCCTTTCCGGCGCTGACCATGGCGGCGGCGAACATCAGCGGGTCGTTGAGTTTTTCCTCCGCGTCCGGCGGCGTTTTTTCCCCGGCCCGATCCAGCCAGCGCCGGGCAAAGGCGGTGCGCATTTGCCGGTTGCTGTATGGATCGACAATCTGCATACCGTCCATCGGCAACCGGTGGCTGAGGGCGAACTGGCGCAGAGCAAAAGGGTTGGCGATCAAAATCGGCTTTGCCAGCCCCTGCTGCTGCAGGTAGTGCGCCGCTTTAAGAACGCGAATGTCCAGGGCATCCGGAAACACCACCCGGGCGGGCGAACGCAAAGCCAGTTGACGAGCGCGTTGAATAATCATTGCTCCCCTCCCAGGCGTTGTTGGATCTGGCTGACGGTTAGCGGATGGTTTGCCACGCATAAAATCATCATCACGTAGACAGTGCTGGAGAGGCGGTTGAGCGCCTGCAGAATGTCCGGACGTAAGACCTCAAAGCTGCGGGTAATAAAGACCTGGGCGGCGATCGTTTCCGTCTCCCGAACCCGGGTGCGCAGCAGATTGAGCAAGGCGGCATCGCGGCCGTGAGCGGCTTCAGGCACCAGATGATCGTGGCCGAGATAGCGCAGCGGCTGGTGGGAAAGGCGATGCAGCTCATCCTCATTCAGGCCGACGATGGACTGCGCCGCCAGCGGTTCATCCATAGCGTCGGCGCGCATAATATTGCCCAGACGCGAGCGGATATCCGCCAGCCAGGGCTGCCATGGCTCCGCCAGTTCAATTTGCAGCCATACCGCCAGGGCGATGGTGGCGTCAAGCGCGGCGCGAAAGCCCAGGCGCGGATCGCTTTTAGCGACCATTTTGTCCGCCGTCAGATGGGTCAGGGTGTCCGGTTTTTTTTCGACCGGCTGGCGGCACAGTTCGCAGCAGGCCTGCGGATGTGTGTCGCTGCTGGTTAAACCGTGTACCGGCTGCGGCTGCTGCGCGTCGTCATCGACAAACAGGCTTCCCTGCTCATCGAGAAACTTAATGCGCAAACGGCGGCTCTCCAGCAGTTCCCGGGCCGAAGGCGTCAGACGAGCGTCGGCGGGCAGATGAATTTCTGCCCCTTCGCTGAGCGTATGGTTCGCTCTGAGCCAGGCTTCGGTAATAAAATCTTTCATAGCGATTGCCAGTTCGCAGGCCAGGCGACGTACAGGAAGCGCACGGTCGATGGCGTGCCGAATTCAATGCTGGAGCCTTTCGGGATAAACATCACATCGCCGGCTTTGGCCACCATGGTTTCACCTTCATGGCGTACGTGGAGTTCTCCCTCCAGCACCATGTCGACTTCGTCATAGTTCAGCGTCCATGGGAAAAAGGCGTTTTCCCACTGCATAAATCCGGCGGCCATACTGCTACCGTCCTGCTCGGTGACTAAATCCGTTAAGCCGACGCAGTGCGGTTCCGCGCCGTCGAAGCGGCCAAATTTCACGCTGCTGCCGTCAATGACTTTGACGCCGCCTTTGCCGGTGACCGCCTTAAAGCTGGGCTGCATATCGCCCAGCGCCAGCGACTGTTTTTCTTGCATCACCTTGTCCATCAGCTGCGCGACCAGGCTTTCGGTAAACTGCCCTTCCGGCAGCTGGGCAATAATGGTTTCGCGAATGCGCTGGCTTTCGGTTTTGCCCTCCTCCACCGGTACCGCCGCTTCTGGCGCGGACTCATCGCACTCTTTGATGGCGACGCCCAGCAGCTCCGCGACTTCGCGAGCTTCCGGGGTGATGATGCTGGCGCGCAGCACAACCGATATTTCCTCTTCACCTCGCGCGTGGGCCGCACGAATATCGTTAGCTGTGATTAGTTTCTTCACCTGCCCCTTCCTCCTTTTGGCTGAGCTCACTCAAGTAATTCACCAGCTGCTCTACGCTTTGCGGGTCGTGAGCGTTGAGCGCGAAAATTGGCTCCTGAAACCCCATCTCGTACAGCAGTTGCCGCACCGCGGCGACGTTAGCGTCCGGCATGTCCGTTTTGCTAATCGCGGCGATATGGCGTTTATTCGCCCCAATATCCAGTAACCCGGCGGGTAGACGACTTTCGGTATCATTTGCCGCGTGGACATAAATCAGCGTATCGACATCCTGCAGTGTGGTAATTAATGCGTGATACCAGCGAGGATGACTAAAATATTCTCCTGGGGTGTCGATATCTCCTTTTTCATTAAATTCCACGGCCTGCGTTTTTCTCGCGAGGGAATAATTTCCGTGCAGCGCATTAAATAGCGTTGTTTTTCCCGCGCCCACCGTACCGACAAATGCAATACGCTTCATCGCAGCCTCTAATTAGCTTTTAGTTAACTCGCAGAGGGTGTAATTTAATAATCGACCAAGCCCGCTAACCGTCTGAATCAGCGCCTCTTCAACCGCTCCCACTGAGCCGTAAATCACCAGCGCGCCGCTAAACCTGTCGAGAAAACCGATATGCACATCGGCGGCTTTCATCGCTAAATCACCGGCGATCATGGCGGTTTCGCCAGGGGTTAAGGTCATAATGCCGATAGCGCCGGATTCGGGAACGCCGATCTTTTTCGCCAGTTCTGCCCCAGGGTGCGCAATCAGGTGCGCCAGCGTCACCTGCTTGCCGGGGACAAACTCCTGAATGATGCGTTCTTTATCCATAACTCACCGCTCCGCTAAAACTTGCGCTTATCGTGACAAGTTTCCGCTGGAGTAAATAACAAAATTCGGCAAGTTGATTTGAAAGGTGAGATAGATCACTTATAAACAGAAATAAAAAAGCGCGGGAGAATTCCCGCGCCTGAATTAATTAAATGATAATTACAGCGGCTGAGTTTGCGCTTCAACAACCGCCAGCGCGACCATATTCACGATACGCCGTACCGACGCAATTGGCGTCAGGATATGTACCGGCTTTGCGACACCCATTAGCACAGGCCCCACGGTCACGCCTTCCGAGCTGGAAACGCGAAGTAAGTTGTAACTAATACGGGCCGCTTCCATATTCGGCATCACCAGGATATTGGCTGAACCTTTCAGCGGACTGTCCGGCATCCGCTCATTGCGAATGCTTTCCACCAGCGCGGCATCGCCGTGCATTTCGCCATCGATCATCAAATCCGGCGCCTGCGTCTTCACCAGCTCCAGCGCCTGGCGCATTTTGCTGGCGGACGGGCAGTCCGAAGAACCAAAGTTCGAGTGCGAAAGCAGCGCTACCCGCGGCTCAATCCCGAATCGACGAACGGTTTCTGCCGCCATCAGGGTGATTTCGGCAATTTGCTCCGGCGACGGATCGTGGTTAACGTAGGTGTCAGCGATAAAGGTGTTGCCGCTCGGCAGCAGCAGCGCGTTCATCGCCCCTGCCGCATGAACCCCTTCGCGGTAGCCAAACAGCGGCTGTATTACGCTGTAGTGTTCGTGATAATCGCCAATGGTGCCGCAGATCAACGCATCGGCTTCGCCGCGCTGCACCATGATCGCGCCGATGACCGTGGTATTGCTGATCACCGCCCGCTGCGCCTGCTCCTGGGTGATCCCGCGGCGCTTCATCAGGTTGTAATATTCGTTCCAGTACTCTTTAAAGCGCGGATCGGATTCGTTATTCACGATCTCAAAATCAACGCCGGCTTTGATCTGCAGCCCCAGCTTCTGAATACGCATCTCAATGACGCCAGGCCGGCCGATAAGGATCGGTTTCGCCAGCCCGAGGGAGACCAGTTCCTGAGTCGCGTGCAGCACGCGGGTATCTTCGCCTTCCGCCAGCACCACCCGCTTCGGCTCTTTGCGCGCCTGCGAGAAAATCGGCTTCATGAACAGATTCGTTTTGTAGACAAACTCGCTGAGCTTCTCGATGTAGGCATCAAAATCGGCGATTGGGCGCGTTGCGACGCCGGAGTCCATCGCCGCTTTCGCCACCGCCGGAGCAATCTTGACGATCAGCCGCGGGTCGAACGGCTTCGGAATGATATATTCCGCGCCGAAGCTCAGGTCCTGATCGCCGTAGGCGGAGGCCACCACTTCGCTCTGTTCTGCGTGAGCCAGTTCGGCAATCGCATGCACCGCCGCCAGTTTCATCTCTTCGTTAATCGCCGTTGCGCCGACGTCCAGCGCGCCGCGGAAGATGAACGGGAAGCACAGCACGTTGTTCACCTGGTTCGGATAGTCGGAGCGGCCGGTGCAGATAATAGCATCGGAGCGCACCTCTTTCGCCAGCGGCGGCAGAATTTCCGGCTCAGGGTTAGCCAGCGCCAGAATCATCGGCGCGCGGGCCATCTTTTTAACCATTTCCTGGGTCAGCACTTTCGGGCCCGAGCAGCCGAGGAAAATATCCGCCCCGTCAATCACATCATCCAGCGTACGTTTGCCGCTGTCTTCTACCGCATAGGCCGCTTTCGTCTCCGCCATATTCGGCTCACGGCCCTTATAGATAACCCCTTTCGAGTCGCAGACCACAATGTTGTGTTTCTGCATTCCCAGCGCTACCAGCAGGTTCATACAGGCAATCGCCGCCGCGCCCGCGCCTGATACGACCATCCGCACGTCGGAGATATTTTTCTCCACCACCCGCAGACCGTTCAGAATCGCCGCGGTACTGATAATCGCCGTCCCGTGCTGATCGTCATGGAAGACCGGAATATTCATGCGCTCGCGCAGCTTCTGTTCAATGTAGAAGCACTCCGGCGCTTTAATATCTTCGAGGTTGATACCGCCGAAGGTCGGCTCCAGCGCTGCAACGACGTTGATAAATTTGTCCGGGTCAAGCTCATCAACTTCAATATCGAATACATCGATACCGGCGAATTTTTTAAACAGAACGCCTTTACCTTCCATTACCGGCTTACCGGCCAGCGCGCCGATATTGCCCAGTCCCAGCACCGCCGTGCCGTTGGACACCACCGCCACAAGGTTGCCGCGGGCGGTATATTTATAGGCTGCCAGCGGATCCTTCTCGATTTCCAGACAGGGGGCGGCGACACCCGGCGAGTAGGCCAGAGCCAGATCGCGTTGGGTAGCAAGCGGTTTTGTCGGGGAGACCTGGATTTTTCCGGGGACCGGGAATTCGTGGAAATCAAGGGCGCTTTGTTTTAACTGCTCATCCATTTTATCGTTCCTTTCACGTATCGATCGTAGGGGGTGAAACGTAATGGCGTACCTGGTGTTCACCCTAAAGGGCTACCTAGTATCTCGCCTGACGGCTTCGTAAACTTTGAACACCGCCATACTCTCGCCATAACAAAGTTATGTTTGTTATCGATTTATAATGTTTATGTAACTTAGATTCGGAGGCAATGATAGCCCCGTCTGCTATGCTTTTTAGTTATGCAACTCATCACCCTCTCTATCCTAAACCAATAAAAACTCATGCAACTCATTGTTTCAGGAGCACATTATGTCCCGTAGAGAACTAGCCAACGCCATCCGCGCCCTGAGTATGGATGCAGTACAGAAAGCCAACTCCGGCCACCCTGGCGCGCCAATGGGTATGGCCGATATCGCCGAGGTGCTGTGGAACGATTTCCTTAAGCACAATCCTGAAGACCCAAAATGGTACGACCGCGACCGTTTTATTCTCTCCAACGGTCACGCATCAATGCTGCTCTACAGCCTGCTGCATCTGACGGGTTACGATCTGCCCATCGAAGAGATAAAAAACTTCCGTCAGCTGCATTCAAAAACCCCGGGTCACCCGGAGATTGGCTATACGCCGGGGGTGGAAACCACCACCGGTCCGCTGGGGCAAGGACTGGCAAATGCCGTGGGTCTGGCTATCGCCGAGCGCACGCTGGCGGCGCAGTTTAACCAGCCGGAACACGAAATTGTCGATCACTTCACCTACGTGTTTATGGGCGATGGCTGCCTGATGGAGGGGATTTCTCATGAAGTGTGTTCCCTGGCGGGGACGTTAGGACTGGGCAAGCTGATCGGCTTCTACGACCACAACGGCATTTCCATCGATGGTGAAACGAAGGGCTGGTTTACCGATGACACGGCAAAACGCTTTGAGGCCTATCACTGGCATGTGGTGCATGAAATTGACGGCCACGACCCCGAAGCCGTGAAGAAAGCGATTCTGGAAGCCCAGAGCGTGAAGGACAAACCCTCGCTGATTATCTGCCGTACGGTGATAGGCTTCGGCTCGCCGAATAAAGCCGGCAAGGAAGAGGCGCACGGCGCCGCGCTGGGTGAACAGGAGGTGGCGCTGGCGCGTCAGAAACTCGGCTGGCATCACCCGGCGTTTGAGATCCCGAAAGAGATCTACCGGGCCTGGGATGCGCGTGAAAAAGGGCAAAAGGCGCAGAAAAGCTGGCAGGAGAAGTTTGCTGCGTATCAGCAGGCCCATCCGCAGCTGGCGGCGGAGTTTACGCGGCGCATGAGCGGCGGACTGCCTGAGTCGTGGGATGAAACGACGCAGAAGTATATCGCCGATCTGCAGGCTAACCCGGCGAAAATCGCCACCCGTAAGGCTTCGCAAAATGCCCTCGATGCCTACGGCCCGCACCTGCCGGAACTGCTGGGCGGCTCCGCCGACCTCGCGCCCAGCAACCTGACCATCTGGAAAGGGTCGACTTCGCTGAAAGAGGATCCGGCGGGTAACTATATCCACTACGGCGTTCGTGAATTCGGGATGACGGCCATCGCCAACGGCATCGCGCATCACGGCGGGTTTGTGCCCTATACCGCCACTTTCCTCATGTTCGTCGAATATGCCCGCAACGCGGCGCGTATGGCGGCGCTGATGAAAGCGCGGCAAATCATGGTCTATACCCACGACTCCATCGGTCTCGGCGAAGATGGCCCGACGCACCAGGCGGTCGAACAGCTGGCCAGCCTGCGCCTGACGCCAAATTTCAGCACCTGGCGACCGTGCGATCAGGTAGAAGCCGCGGTGGCGTGGAAGCTGGCGGTAGAGCGCCATAGCGGACCGACGGCGCTGATCCTCTCCAGGCAAAATCTGGCGCAAATGGCGCGCACGCCGGAGCAGGTACAGAATATCGCCCGCGGCGGCTACGTGCTGAAGGACGCAGGCGGCAAGCCGGACCTGATCCTGATAGCCACCGGTTCGGAAGTCGAGATAACCGTGCTGGCGGCGGAGAAGCTGCTGGCCAAAGGGGTGAACGTGCGCGTGGTTTCCCTGCCATCGACCGATGTCTTTGATGCGCAGGATGAGGCGTATCGGGAATCCGTCCTGCCCTCGGACGTCAGCGCCCGCGTCGCCGTCGAAGCCGGTATCGCCGACTACTGGTATAAATACGTGGGGCTAAAAGGAAAAATCGTCGGTATGACCGGCTATGGCGAATCCGCGCCGGCCGATAAGCTCTTCCCTTACTTCGGCTTTACCGTTGAGCATATCGTCAGCGTAGCGGATGAGCTACAGAACGGGTAACCCATAGCGTGGGCCAGGCGTCTGGCCCCTGCCAGTTATCGCACTGCGGCTGCTGCGCGTAGCGTACCAGGCTAAACCGCTGGCCGTCATAACGCCAGCGCGTTTGGATACCGCAATCGCCGGGTGCGCGCCCTTTATCGAGGGTCACCAGTTCCTGATGCCGATCGTCGTAGCTGGCGTTCACCAGCTCGACGTCACGCGGCGCATCGCCGGGGGGCTGGAAGGGCAGCGTGAGTCGTACCGGGTGAGCAATATATGGCCGCTGGCGCGAAACCAGCCAGGCCAGCCAAATGGTATTGTAGGCGCCCGCTTCGCAGCTGGTCATCAACAGGACCTTCTCGTCGGTCAGCGCGGACACCCGTACCTCGCGGCGAAACGGATTCAGTGAACAGGCGCTGCTGTTCATGCGCTCATTGCCATAATCCATCAGATCGTTAAGTTCATCGCGGCTCAGGGGCGACTGCGCCCCCTCCATTTTCACCACCGATCGCAGCGCCGGCGCAGGCGGTACGCTGAGCGGCGGCTCTTCACCCTTGCCGACCCATGCGGTCTCGCTCCCCACCCGCTTTTGCTGGCTATCAATAAACAGCAGGGCGGCTTTGAGCCCCTGCAGAGAAATAGTCTGGAGACCCTTTTCAAGCGTGATGGTCTGCGCGTTTTGCACTTGCTGCAGGAATGCGTCAATGGTGACGTTATCGTCAGTTTTCAGCAGTTTGTCGGCAATCTGCCAGTGTGTATCGCTCAAGGCCAGGGGTTTGCCATCGAGCTGAAGCCGGGGCGCTATCGGCGCCAGCGCCGCCACCGGGTTGCCCACGCCTCCCAGCTCAATACGCAGGCTGGCGCTGGTTGCCGCTCCGGCGCTGCGGGTAAGGGTCATCACCAGGCCGTGGTGTAGCCCGACGTTGCGGGCTACGCAGAAGTTCTGATTGTTGCAGGTCACCTGCCAGTCGCTGAAGAGCTGTTGCGCCGGCGCCGCCCGCACCAGCGATGCCGGCAGCAAACCGCAAAGCAGAAACAAAATAACCCGATACCACATGAGCGGCACAACCCCGATGAACACGCCATAAACAGCGGCTATGTTCGCCAGCGGCGAGGTTTTACTCAATCGGATTTATCAGAGATCCCCGTTCATCAGCCCGGAGTTTTGCAAATATTGCAGCAGGATCACCGCTTTGCCGTCGCGGATTTCCCCGTTGGCCATCATCTCCAGCGCCCGATGATAAGGGAGCTCCAGCACCTCGATCTCTTCATCATCAACGCCGCCACCGTCGTTGGCCCGCTGGGTATCGTTATATTCGGCAATAAAGAAATGGATAAGCTCGGTGACGCCGCCGGGCGACATAAACAGTTCAAACAGTTTGCGCACTTCGCCGACTTCGAAGCCGGTCTCTTCAATGGCTTCTTTACGCACGCACGCCTCCGGCTCGTCGCTGTCCAGCAGCCCGGCGCAGGTTTCGATCAACATCCCGTCTTCGTTGCCGTTTACCCAGGTCGCGATGCGGAACTGGCGAACCAGCACGACGGTCTGCTTATGGCGGTTATACAGCAAGATGGTCGCACCGTTGCCGCGATCGTAGACTTCGCGTTTATGGCGAACCACGTTGCCGTCGCTGCGCGTCAGCTCATAGGTCATGTTGCGCAAAACGAACCAGTTTTCGGAGAGGATTTTATCTTTGATAATGTTGATATTGAGTGACATACGGGCCCCACAGCGTGAAATAACGATGTCATACTACGCTGCGGAACCCGCTTTGTCGTTAGTGAAGCGAAATCGGTTTAACCTCGAGGAAGTCCATGATCCCCTGCGCCGCGTGGCGGCCTTCCGCCATTGCAGTTACCACCAGATCGGCGCCGCGCACCGCATCGCCGCCGGCAAACACCTTACGATGAGTGGTCTGGTAACGATAGCGACTTTCCACATTGGCCTTAATTCGGCCGCGGCTGTCGAGCTTCACGCCCACCGATTCCAGCCACGGCATACCGTGCGGATGGAAACCGAAGGCCATAATCACCGCATCGGCGGGCATCACGAACTCGCTTCCGGGGATTGGCGAAGGGCTGCGGCGTCCCTGTGCATCCGGCGCGCCAAGCTGGGTTCGCAGGAAGCGCACGCCGTTGACGTGCCCCTCTTCGTTCAGCTCCAGGGTGACCGGCTGGACGTTAAATTCAAATAATGCCCCCTCTTCGCGCGCGTTTTTCACCTCTTTCTTCGAACCGGGCATGTTGGCTTCATCGCGACGATAGGCGCAGGTGACCTGCTTTGCGCCGTGGCGCAGCGCAGTGCGCACGCAGTCCATCGCCGTATCGCCGCCGCCGAGTACCACGACGTTCAGCCCCTCGGTATTGACGTAAGGCTCTTCCGGCAGCTCCAGCAGCCCCATAACCTGTTTAGTATTCGCGATCAGAAACGGCAGCGCATCGTAAACGCCGGGCGCGTCTTCATTCGGCAGATCCGCTTTCATGGAGCGATAGGTACCTGCGCCAATAAATACCGCATCATATTCATCAAGCAGCGTCGTCAGCGGAATATCCTTGCCTATTTCGCAGTTCAGCTCAAAGCGTACGCCCATTTGGGTGAAGATTTCACGCCGCCGGGCAAGCAGGGATTTATCCAGCTTGAAGGCCGGAATGCCAAAGGTCAGCAGGCCGCCGATTTCCGGATGGCGGTCAAACACCACCGGGCTTACGCCGTTGCGCACCAGCCGGTCGGCGCAGGCGAGACCGGCTGGACCGGCGCCGATAATCGCCACCCGCTTACCGCTGTTCACGACCTGCGAAAGATCCGGCCGCCAGCCGTTGGCCAGCGCCTGGTCGGAGATATAGCGTTCAATGTTGCCGATAGTCACCGAACCGTGCTCATCGCGCAGCGTGCAGGCCCCTTCGCACAGGCGGTCCTGCGGGCAGACGCGACCGGTTATTTCCGGCAGGCAGTTGGTCTGATGAGAAAGCTCAACGGCGGCGGCGATATCCCCCTCTTTCACCCGCTCAATCCACTGCGGAATATGGTTGTGCAGCGGGCAGGTCCATTCACAAATGCTGTTTTCGCCGCATTTCAGGCAGCGTTCCGCCTCGCGATTGGCCTGTCCGGCGCTGAACGGAAGATAAATTTCGGCAAAATTGGCCTTACGCGCTGCGGCGGATAGCTTGTCGGGCTCGCCGCGCGGCGGCGTCGCGGCCATCTGTGCGACTTTCCCGGCGGAGCAAGATGCCATCGGGGCACCGGGGTGACCCAGACGCGCCGCGCGCTGACGCCGCTGTTTCGCCAGATTCATCAGCGTGCTGTCCGTCGCCAGCTCCAGCGCCCCGGCCGGGCAGTTTTGCACGCAGGCAGGCCCCTCTTCGCGACCGTTACACAAATCGCACTTATGCGCCGTCGCTTTGACTCTGCCCTCCTGTACCGGCGTCAGGACGATTTGCATCACGCCAAACGGGCAGGCAACCATACAGGATTTACAGCCGATGCATTTTTCCTGATTCACCTGGACGCTGCCGTTAAGCTGGCTGATGGCGTCATTTGGACAACTGCGGGCGCACGGCGCGCCTTCACAGTGGTGACAGGTTACTGCGTTACGCTTTTGCTCATTTTTGATAACCGTAATGCGCGGCAAAAAACGCTGCGGGGTCAATACATGCTGCTCATCGTTATGCGCCATGACGCAGGCAACTTCACAAGCCTTGCATCCGATGCACCTATGACTATCGCTTAAAATAAAGTGGTTCATGACATCCTTCAGTCTTATTGGTGAATAACCCCTCAATTCGCATGACTATCTATTACCCGACAAGGCGGGGCTGGAACAATGTGCAATTGCACAGGTCGCCGATTTTTTGGTAATAACCCGAGTTGGATCAATTTTTTTGACTTAAATGAAATTACGTTTTATTTAGCTAAGTGATAATAGGCCGCGTCTGCGGCGACGGGCAGAAAGGATGACGTCGGTAGAGGGAGAAGGACGGTTCTTTACGCTGCCATAAAAGGCACACGATAAATTACACTATCTCCTTATTTTCTCCACGATTGCCTGCGCCCTTGCCGCTAGAGTGTCACAGGCTCTGCAATAACAAAAAAATGTGCAAAATGAGGTCCTAATTCTGATGGCGAATTTTTTTATCGATCGCCCCATTTTTGCGTGGGTTCTGGCAATCCTGTTATGCCTGACCGGTACGCTCGCAATTTTGTCGCTTCCCGTTGAGCAATATCCCGAACTTGCCCCTCCTAACGTCAGGATCGCAGCAAACTATCCCGGGGCCTCGGCACAAACGCTGGAAAATACCGTTACCCAGGTTATCGAGCAGAATATGACCGGCCTCGACAACCTGATGTACATGTCATCCCAGAGCAGCGGCACCGGGCAAGCCACCGTGACGCTAAGCTTTACCGCCGGTACCGATCCGGACGAAGCCGTCCAGCAGGTACAGAACCAGCTGCAGTCGGCGATGCGTAAACTCCCGCAAGCCGTCCAGAACCAGGGCGTGACGGTGCGTAAAACCGGGGACACCAACATCCTGACGATTGCGTTCGTCTCTACCGATGGCAGCATGGATAAACAGGATATCGCCGACTACGTCGCCAGTAACATTCAGGACCCGCTCAGCCGGGTAAACGGCGTCGGCGACATTGACGCCTATGGTTCCCAGTATTCGATGCGTATCTGGCTCGATCCGGCCAAACTCAACAGTTTTCAGATGACGGCAAAAGACGTCACCGATGCCATCTCTTCACAGAACGCGCAGATTGCCGTCGGCCAGCTGGGCGGTACGCCTTCGGTAGATAAACAGGCGCTCAACGCGACAATTAATTCGCAATCGCTGTTACAAACCCCGGAACAGTTCCGCAATATCACCCTTCGGGTTAATCAGGACGGCTCGGAAGTTACCCTTGGCGACGTCGCGACCGTGGAAATGGGAGCGGAGAAATACGATTACCTCAGCCGCTACAACCGCCAGGCGGCTTCCGGGCTGGGGGTTAAGCTGGCCTCTGGCGCAAACGAAATGGCGACCGCCGAACGCGTCATCAGCCGTCTGAACGAGCTGTCGCAATACTTCCCGCATGGTCTGGAATATAAAGTCGCTTACGAAACCACCTCATTCGTTAAGGCGTCGATTACCGACGTGGTGAAAACGCTGCTCGAAGCCATCGCGCTGGTGTTCCTCGTCATGTATCTGTTCTTGCAGAACTTCCGCGCGACATTGATCCCAACCATCGCCGTTCCGGTGGTGCTAATGGGGACTTTCGCTGTCCTCTACGCCTGCGGCTACAGCATCAACACCTTGACCATGTTTGCGGTGGTGCTGGCGATAGGCCTGCTGGTGGACGACGCCATCGTGGTGGTGGAAAACGTCGAGCGTATCATGAGCGAGGAGGGCCTCTCGCCGCGTGAAGCGACGCGAAAATCGATGGGGCAAATTCAGGGTGCGCTGGTCGGTATCGCCATGGTTCTATCGGCAGTATTCGTGCCAATGGCCTTCTTCGGCGGCACCACCGGCGCGATTTATCGTCAGTTCTCGATCACCATCGTCTCGGCAATGGTGCTGTCGGTTCTGGTGGCGATGATCCTTACCCCGGCGCTGTGCGCCACGCTGCTCAAACCGGTGCATAAAGGCGAAACCCACGGGCAACGGGGTTTCTTTGGCTGGTTTAACCGCACGTTTAACCGCAACGCCAGCCGCTACGAAACCGCCGTCGGCAAAATTCTTCACCGTTCGCTGCGCTGGATAATGATCTACGTCCTGCTGCTGGGGGGGATGGTGTTTCTGTTCCTGCATCTGCCAACGTCATTCCTGCCGCTGGAAGACCGCGGCATGTTTACCACGTCGGTGCAATTGCCCAGCGGTTCGACCCAGCAGCAAACCCTGAAGGTGGTCCAGCAGGCGGAAGACTATTTCCTGAAAAACGAAAAACAAAACGTCGAATCGGTGTTCGCCACCATCGGCTCCGGCCCCGGCGGCAACGGACAGAACGTAGCGCGTATGTTCGTTCGCCTGAAGGACTGGGACCAACGCGATCCTACAACCGGTTCCTCTTTCGCTATCATCGAACGCGCAACCAAAGCGTTTAACAAAATAAAAGAAGCTCGCGTCTTTGCCAGCAGCCCGCCGGCCATCAGCGGCCTGGGCAGTTCCGCCGGTTTCGATATGGAACTGGAAGACCATGCGGGCAACGGACACGAAGCGCTGATGGCCGCTCGCGATACCCTACTGGAGCTGGCCGCTAAAAATAACCAGCTGACCCGCGTTCGCCTCAACGGCCTTGACGATAGCCCGCAGCTACAGGTGGATATCGATCAGCGCAAAGCCCAGGCGCTGGGCGTCTCCATCGATGATATCAACGACACCCTCCAGACCGCGTGGGGGTCAAGCTACGTCAACGACTTTATGGACCGCGGCCGCGTGAAGAAGGTCTATGTTCAGGCGGCCGCGCCGTATCGCATGCTGCCGGACGACATTAATCTGTGGTACGTACGCAACAGCAGCGGCACGATGGTGCCCTTCTCCGCTTTCGCCACCTCCCGCTGGGAGACCGGTTCGCCGCGTCTGGAGCGCTACAACGGCTATTCAGCGGTAGAAATCGTCGGTGAAGCCGCGCCGGGCGTCAGTACCGGTACCGCGATGACAATTATGGAAGAGCTGGCCCGCCAGCTGCCAAACGGCTTTGGCCTTGAATGGACGGCGATGTCGTATCAGGAGCGCCTCTCCGGCGCGCAGGCTCCGGCGCTGTACGCCATTTCGCTGCTGGTCGTGTTCCTGTGCCTGGCGGCGCTGTACGAAAGCTGGTCGGTGCCGTTCTCTGTGATGCTGGTGGTGCCGCTGGGGGTCATCGGCGCCCTGCTGGCGACCTGGATGCGCGGTCTGGAAAACGATGTCTACTTCCAGGTGGGACTGCTGACGGTGATCGGTCTGTCGGCGAAGAACGCCATTCTCATTGTCGAGTTTGCCAATGAGCTGAATCAGAAAGGCGAGGACCTGCTTACCGCCACGCTCTCCGCCTGTCGCCAGCGTCTGCGGCCGATCCTGATGACCTCGCTGGCGTTTATCTTCGGCGTGCTGCCGATGGCCACCAGTACCGGTGCGGGTTCCGGCAGTCAGCATGCCGTTGGCACCGGGGTCATGGGCGGGATGATTTCAGCCACGGTGCTGGCAATCTTCTTCGTACCGCTGTTTTTCGTGCTGGTGCGTCGTCGCTTCCCGCTCAAGGAACGGCCGCAATAATCAGGATGCGCCCTGGCGATATGTCGCCGGAGCCAAATAACAGAAAAGGCGACCGGATGTGTCGCCTTTTTGATGTGGTCGCTTCAACTGCATTATTATTCTGCCTGTGAAATCGCCATGCTTTTATTGCGGAAATCTATTTACGAAGCATGCCTTCGATAAAGTCTTTCCAGTTCCCCAGTTCATGTTCAATCATAATAGCCTCTCTTATTATTATGGGTGATTTTATGCAAATTCATTGATGGTTAAAAGCGCGTTTGCGCTATCGTTCTGATAACTCTAATTACCCCCTGCGGAATGATTTCTTTCGTTTGTAAGTACTATGACCCGATTCCGGGCATTTTAATGTGACCGACAGCAACAATTAGCAACATTTGTTCATCAGCCAGAAGCGCCTGGCGCCGCCTTATGGCCAGCACTGGTCGCGGCCAATCGCTCAAAAAACAGCCAGAATGTAACGTTAAATATCTCTGGCGGGGAAAAAACGATATTTATTAATGTAATTCACGTATTATTTATTCAGGGTTTATATATTCGGAAGATTCTTAGCTAATCATTTAATTCAACGGAAAAGGTTTAATCATGCTCACCATGTACGGGATAAAAAACTGCGACACCATTAAAAAGGCCCGCCGCTGGCTGGAAGCCCATCAGATAGAATATCGCTTTCATGATTATCGTGTCGATGGCCTGGATCGCAATTTATTAGACACCTTTATTGCCGAGCTCGGCTGGGAAGCGCTGCTCAATACTCGCGGTACGACCTGGCGCAAGCTGGACGAAACGGTTCGCACCGGTATCAATAACGCCGACGCCGCGGCGAAACTGATGCTGGAAATGCCGGCAATCATCAAACGCCCATTGCTCTGCGCGCCCGGTCAGCCTATGCTGCTGGGTTTCAGTGAATCAAGTTATCAGCAGTTTAACGAGGTGTAGTCTATGTCTTGCCCGGTCATTGAGCTGGCTCAGCAGCTTATTCGCCGCCCTTCCCTCAGCCCCGATGATGCGGGATGCCAGGCGTTAATGATTGAACGTCTGCGTGCGATTGGCTTTACCGTTGAACCGATGGATTTCGGAGATACCCAAAACTTCTGGGCCTGGCGCGGGCGCGGGGAAACGTTAGCGTTTGCCGGCCATACCGATGTCGTTCCGTCGGGCGACGCCGATCGCTGGATTAACCCCCCCTTTGAACCCACCATTCGCGACGGCATGCTGTTTGGCCGCGGCGCCGCAGATATGAAAGGCTCGCTCGCGGCGATGGTGGTCGCGGCAGAACGCTTTGTGGCTCAGTATCCGAATCATAAAGGTCGTCTGGCCTTCCTGATTACTTCAGATGAAGAGGCCAGCGCCAAAAACGGTACCGTAAAGGTTGTTGAAGCGCTGATGGCGCGCAATGAGCGCCTGGATTATTGCCTGGTCGGCGAACCGTCCAGCACCGAAGTCGTCGGCGATGTCGTCAAAAACGGCCGTCGCGGCTCGCTGACCTGCAACCTGACCATTCACGGCGTACAGGGGCACGTGGCCTATCCGCATCTCGCCGATAACCCGGTTCACCGCGCCGCCCCGATGCTGGCGGAACTGGTGAACATCGAATGGGATAAGGGCAACGAATTCTTTCCGCCGACCAGTATGCAAATCGCTAACGTGCAGTCCGGGACCGGCAGCAACAACGTCATTCCCGGCGACATGTTCGTCCAGTTCAACTTCCGCTTTAGCACCGAGCTGACCGATGAAATGATTAAAGCGCGCGTCGTGGCGCTGCTGGAGAAATACGAACTGCGCTACAGCGTGGACTGGTGGCTCTCGGGGCAGCCGTTCCTGACCAGCCGCGGTAAGCTGGTTGATGCGGTGGTTAACGCTATTGAGCACTATAATGAAATAAAACCGCAGCTGCTGACTAACGGCGGCACGTCCGACGGGCGCTTTATCGCGCGTATGGGCGCGCAGGTGGTTGAACTGGGGCCAGTGAATGCCACCATTCATAAAATAAACGAGTGTGTGAATGCCGCCGACCTCCAGCTACTGGCGCGGATGTATCAACGCATTATGGAGCAGCTGGTCGCCTGACGGCATCAATAGAGAAGAGGTAAGCGCATGGATTGGCTATCGAAGTACTGGTGGGTCCTGGTGTTGGTATTTTTGGTGGGCGTGATGATCAACGTGATTAAAGATCTTACCCGCGTTGACCATAAAAAATTTCTCAACAATAAACCGGATCTGCCGCCGCACCGCGACTTCAATGATAAGTGGGATGACGATGACGACTGGCCGAAGAACGACCCGTCAAAGAAGAAGTAACATCTTTTTTTGTTAGGTTTTCCCGGTAGCGCATCGCTGAGGAGGCTACGGGCTTACAGTCAGTCTGTGGGTCAAGTAACCCGGACAGATGCGCAGCATCGCCTCCGGG
>NZ_KV793428.1:96336-127640 GCF_001808475.1 Klebsiella sp. HMSC09D12
GGGCGGCGCTTAACGCGCCTTGCCCGGGCTACGGATTTACAGCCCATCTGCGGGCCGGTAGCCCTAACAGGTGCGCAGCATCGCCTCCGGGAAATGATTCCACTCTGCGCTCTTATCCCGTGGGCGGCGCTTAACGCGCCTTGCCCGGGCTACAGATTTACAGCCCGTCTGCGGGCCGGTAGCCCGGACAGGCGCAACGCGCCGCCTCCGGGTTTATTATTTATAGCAGTTCAATAATATCGCTGTCTTTCGGCGTGCTGCCGCTGAGCGCTTCGTCGAAATAGTGCTTCGGTACGGTAAAGCGCAGATGATCGAGAGCAAACTGCATGCTGCGATCGTCAATCGCGTGCCCCAGATCCTCAACGATATCCAGCGTCACATCCCCGCCGGCCTGCTGCAACGCCTCCTGCCCCGCAACCGCCCACGCCAGATCGATAACCCGATCTTCACCGCCGTGGATCAGGTGAATCGTGGTCGCGGTCGTCGCCGTCTCGGGCAGAGTCGCATAGCGGCCGTTGAAGGCAATCACCCGCGATGCCAGACCCGGTTCGGCTTTAATGCTTTCCAGCGCCATAATCGCCCCCTGCGAGAAGCCGATCAGCGCCGTCGCCTGCGGGCTGACGCCGCTCTGTTGTTGCCAGTAGCGCACCGTTTCAATAAAGGTCGGCATAATCGCATCTACGCGCTGCTGGCGATTTTCTTCGCTGACGCCCTGGACAGAAAACCACTGGCGTCCCGGAGCCGGGCCGCACGGCTCCGCGCCGCCGATGCTGACGATAAGCGCATCGGGAAAGAGCGGCGCAAACCAGCTACCGATTTGCCCCATGGCCACCGGGTTATCGCCGACGCCATGAAACAGCAGCAGCAGTTGCTGTGCAGGTGTTGCGGGGCTTTGAACGATAAAATGATCGTGTTTCATGGCTTTCTCCTTAATGTCTGCAAGGAAGTTTACGCCGCGGAGGGAATATGACCATGCCATTTAACTGATGAAGTTAGTTAAAAAATTGCAACATCTGAACCTGCCGGCGCAGGTCGTTGGCGCGGTTTTCATCCAGGCTGAGCAGCGCCTGCGCCGCCTCTTCGCGCAGCCTGGCCAGCAGCGCTTTCCGTCCGGATAAACCTAACGTTCGGCAAAGCGCGGTCTCATCCTGCTGCTGCAGGCGGGCCCGCAGCGCCGGAAGCGGCAGCACCACCAGCATAAGCAGGCGATTGAGGCTACCCGCCGAGGTCAGCAGCGGACGATGGGCAAAAGCAAAACCCGCTACCTCCAGCCAGTCTTCTTCAGTAAGAATAGTCGCTTTCAGCGCCGTCAGCGGCACAGGTTCATCTCGCCACTCGCGCAGCCAGAATTCGTCGCGCTGCAGCCGTTGGGCTTCTTCGCTTGCCAGGCAATGTCCCGCTTCGCTGAGAGGATAGAGCGCCATCGCGGTGTAACAGCCACTGCTGGCTTCCCGATGCGTGCCCAGCCGCACCAGCGTAAAACCGCAGCTTTGCCAGAAACGCCAAAGTTCGGGAGTATAGCCAAAACTGACTGAGAGATAATCCCGGTCCGCAGCCTGAGCCGCCGCCCGGGCCACCAGCCGCTGCCCCAGCCCCTCGCGCTGGCGAGCCGGATGCACGGCAATACGGCTGATGCGCAGGCCCGTCAACGTGGCCGCCAATGGGCTACCGCCATGCGCCGCCAGCGACTGCGCCACCAGATTTCCGCGCGGACGCCGATAGCCGGCCCATACCGCCCGGCTAAGCGACGGCTCAAGACCCCCCCCCCCCACCAGCCACAACGCCCCGGCGATGCGCTCGCCGCTATGGGCGCAGGTAAAATGCTGTCCTGGCGCATCCAGCATGCGCCGGAGATCCAGCGGCGACGTGCGATAGTGGGCCCCGGAGAGCAGCTGATACATCGCTTCCGGTAACGCAGGCTGCCGCCGCCAGCACTGCTGGCTGACGTTCTCCAGCGCGATATCGCCGCCTGGCGCATGCTGGAAGGTCTCATCATTGAACAGCAGCAGCTGTGCAATTGCCGCTTCCAGCGGACAGCCGCTAGCCCAGCGGATGGGCGTCGTGAGGCTAAACTGCCGTAGGTGCGCGAAGCTGGCGCAAAATTTAAGTAAAAAACCGCGTCCGGTCCCTTCATATCCCTGAACGGTGGTGATCAGCAGCGTTCTCGGGAAACGGGAAACAAGCTGGCGCAGCAGCGGCCCGGGGATGGCGGCAGCCTCGTCGACTATCAGCCATCCCGCTCGACGTCCGGACGCCAGTAATGCATCGGGCGCCATAAAGTTAACGCTCTCCCCGGCGAAAGCCGCCATCACCTCCGTCGCTCCGCGCGCCGGCGCGGTAACGATGGCGTCACCTTTTAACTGGCGGAGAAGCATTCCCGCGAGAGCGGACTTCCCTCGCCCGCGTTCGGCGGTCAACGCGGCAATACCGGGGGGGAAATCGGCCAGTTCGGCAAGAACGGCGGCCTGCTCCGCCTGCGGATGACCATCGGCGAAATGCCATCGCGGGCGCTCGGGAAATACGGGTACGACCCGTTCATGGCCCTGCCGCCAGAGAATGGACGCTTTATCCGCAACAATCTGTTGGCAAAAACGATAAACAAAGTTCGGCGTGGGAATGGGATCGGGAGCGTCGCTCCAGCGCCGGGAATCCGCATCAGGACGGGCCGGCCATTGGGCGAAGTCGGGGGTGAGCAATACCAGCCAGCTACCGGCGCGTAGCGTACCGGCTAACGCGGCGAAAGCGGCAACATCAAAGCCCGCGCGGGCATCGAAAAAGGCGTGCTGGTATTCGCGGCCAAGCAGCGATCTCAGATCTGCAGGCGGGACGTACGGCGCAGGCATCGGCTGTGGGCCAACCCACAGTCCGTCTCCGGCCAGCGCTGTGCGTATTTGTTGCGCCTGAAGCTGAGTCCAGGCATCGTCGCCGCTGAGAACCAGCAGACGACGAATGCCTTCGCGCGCCATCTGCGCCGTCAGACGACGCAGTTCATCCATGACAGAAGAGCATTACAGCGCATTGCCGAAGGTGTTGCACTGCGCCGGGTCGCCGCTATCGAAGCCGCGTTTAAACCAGGTATAGCGCTGCTGCGACGTTCCGTGGGTAAAGCTGTCCGGCACCACCCGCCCCTGGCTCTGCTGCTGCAGGCGATCGTCGCCAATCGCCTCTGCGGCATTCAGCGCTTCCTGGAGGTCGCCGGTCTCCATGTAGTCCTGCTTCTGCATGTTGTAGCCCCAGACGCCAGCGAAGCAGTCCGCCTGTAGTTCCATTTTCACCGTCAGGCGATTCGCTTCCGCCTGCGAAGCGTTTTGCTGTAGCTGACGCACTTTCGATTCAATACCCAGCAGCTTTTGTACGTGGTGGCCAACCTCGTGGGCGATAACGTAGCCCTGTGCGAAATCGCCGCCGGCGCCAAGCTTGTTTCTCATCTCATCGTAGAATGACAGGTCGATATACACCGTGCTGTCCGCCGGGCAGTAAAAAGGCCCCATAACGGATTGACCGGTACCGCAGGCGGTCCGCGTCGCGCCGCGGTACATCACCAGTTTGGGCTGCGGATACTGGCGGCCCATATCTTTAAATATTGCTCCCCAGGTATCTTCCGTGTCCGCCAGAATCACCTTAGTGAATTTTGCGGCTTCTTCATCCTGCGGGCTGATGGAGCGTTGGGTGGTGGTTTGCTGCGGAGATACCGGCTCGCCGGTCAGCATACCGGTTAAATCGACGCCGTAATAGCCCGCCACCAGAACAATAATCAGCAGCACAATGCCGCCTTTGCCGCTGGGGAGACGAAAACCACCCCCGCCGCCCATTGGCGAACCAGATTGACTACGACGATCTTCAACATTGTCGCTCTCGCGACGTCCTTGCCAGCGCATAAGCACCTCAATTCATCATATTAACCAATGAATAAGATCGTAGGCGGTTCAGCGAAGGATTACCACAGGAAACAGCAAGAAGAGCGCCAGAAGAAGAAAACTTCTCCTGGCGTAGGGGATTAGTCGAGCTTCACGCCCAGGCGATGAGCGACTTCTTCGTAGGCTTCAATCAGGCCGCCGAGGCTCTGGCGGAAACGGTCTTTGTCCATTTTATCCATGGTCTTTTTATCCCACAGACGGCTGCCGTCCGGAGAAAACTCATCCCCAAGCACCACTTCGCCTTTGAACAGACCAAATTCCAGCTTGAAGTCCACCAGGATCAGGCCCGCATCGTCAAACAGCTTTTTCAGCACATCGTTAGCTTTGTAGGTCAGCTCCTGCATACGCGCCAGGTTCTCTTTGCTCACCCAGCCAAAGGTTTCGCAGTAGGATTCGTTGACCATCGGATCGTGCATGGCGTCGTTCTTCAGGAACAGGTCGAACAGCGGCGGGTTCAGCTCGATGCCCTCTTCAATCCCTAAGCGTTTCACCAGCGAACCGGCAGCGCGGTTACGTACCACGCACTCCACCGGCACCATATCCAGCTTTTTAACCAGACACTCGGTATCGGACAACAGCGCTTCCATCTGGGTCGGGATACCCGCTTCCGCCAGCTTGCTCATAATGAAATGGTTGAACTTGTTGTTCACCATGCCTTTACGATCGAACTGCTCAATGCGAGCGCCGTCCCCTGCTGACGTATCGTTACGGAATTCGAGTATCAACAGATCCGGGTTCTCGGTGCTGTATACCGTCTTCGCCTTACCACGATACAACTCAGCTTGCTTTTGCATCTTTGTCACTCCAGTGATGATTAACGATAAAAATTTGTGCTTTTCTGCCGACGCACACGTTTGCGTCACTATACATTAAAAAGGGCCGGATTGCTCCAGCCCTGTTAATTACTTACTTAATGCGGCCTGGAATACGGCAACCAGGGCATCATTTTGCGACTGCGTCAGAGTATGGCCTTTCGGGTCGATGAACTGCAGACTGCTGCGGTTATCGAGGTCCCCGACCTGCAGTTTATAATCGCCGGACACCAGCTGTGGGTCGCGAGCACCCAGATCGGTCCAGCCGCTGTCGGAAAGCGGTTTATAGGTCACGGACAAGTTACCCTGAGAGCGAGAACTATCAGTTACCTTCATACCCACTTTTTCCAGCGCGCCCGGCAGGCGTTGCCATACCAGATTAAACGGTGCGCGAACGATCAGCATCGGCAGGCCGGTATCATCAGCACCGCTCTGCACGTCGAAGGTTGCCCCGGCATTTTTCTGCGCGGCGTTCTGCGCGCTGGTCGCGTTCAGATCCAGACCTTCGGAAATGACGTTCAGCATGGCGGTACTGTAGCGCTGCAGCGAAGCCGGATCGGCAACAGGTTTACCTGCCTGCTCCAGATTCACCAGCTTCACGATCACCGCCTGCTGGTAGCCCTGCTGTTTAACTGAGATTTGATAGCGACCACGATACTGCTGGTCTTCATCGAGGCGATTCCATTCGACCCAGTCGGTATTCAGCGTCTGGCTGGCATCGTCGCGTTTAGCGATAGTGTAGTTTTTCGACTGCACGATGCTTGCCACCTGCGCCCACAGCGAACCGCTGCGCCCGTTTTCCACCATCAGCGTTGCGGTATCACCGTTAAACTGCGTGCGTGCGCCGCTGACCAGCGCCAGAGGCTGGGCTGGCGGACGAATATCCAGCGCTTTGCCTGTATTACCGGTGCTGGTCGCAACCGGAATATTATAATCACCCACCTGAACCGGCAGAATCATACCTGCTGGCGCGTGAAGTTCACTAAGCGGCGTAGCCTGCAAATAGGCCTCGTCGCCGCTCACCTGACGCTTATAGCGCGAGTCAGAACTACAGGCCGCGAGGAGTAGAACCAGCGAAACACCCGCAACCTTCGCCAGGCGCGACTTCTGTACTGAGTAAGCCATCAAATCTCCCTAAACTTTACAGCAAACCGGCATGCTTCAGCGCTGCGGTAACAACCTTCGTACCGTTTTCGGTAATCGGGGTCATCGGCAGGCGTAGCGTATCGGTCGCCACAAGACCCAACGCCTTACAGGCCCACTTGACCGGGATAGGGTTGGGTTCGACAAATAATTTGGTATGCAATGGCATCAGACGCTGGTTAATCGCACGAGCTTCGGCAAATTGACCTGCTAGCGCCAGTCGGCACATCTCGGCCATTTCACGCGCCGCAACGTTTGTCGTTACGGAAATCACGCCATGGCCGCCTAGCTGCATAAAGTCCATTCCGGTCGCGTCATCGCCGCTCAGCAGAATAAAGTCATCTGAAACCAGCTCTTTGATCTGATGAACCCGGCTTAAGTTCCCCGTCGCTTCCTTAATACCGATAATATTTTTGATTTCCGCCAGACGACCAACGGTTTCAGGCAGCATATCGCAACCGGTACGGGAGGGCACATTATACAGAATTTGCGGCAGGTCAGTATGTTCTGCGATAGCTTTAAAGTGTTGGAAGAGTCCTTCCTGAGTCGGACGGTTGTAATAAGGCGTTACCGTCAGGCAGCCAACCACGCCGCTATCGTTAAATCTTTTAGTCAGGCTAATCGCCTCTGCGGTTGCATTAGCACCGGTACCGGCAATGACCGGGATACGCCCGTCGGCCAGTTCCAGCGTCTGCATGACCACGTCACCATGCTCTTCATGGCTCAATGTTGCGGACTCTCCGGTAGTACCTACCGAAACAATCGCCGAGGTTCCGTTGGCGACATGGTAATCAATCAGTTTTTTCAGGCTTGACCGGCAAACGTTGCCGTTTTCATCCATCGGCGTGACAAGCGCTACAATACTTCCCGTAAACATGGGCCATCCTCAGAGCATAAGTGGGACAAGATTCTCAATGTTACGTTTGGTGCCGCAATAAAAGCAAGAGAGCCGATGCCATCAGGGATGTTGTATGCCGGTTTTTTTTATGCTTTCCTAACGTTACCTCACCTTTTTAAAGGAAGAACAGGTTTGACAGCCTCATTACAACACTATCTGGTTATTACCGCGTTGGGTGCTGACCGCCCAGGCATCGTGAATACGATCACTCGTCACGTCAGCAGCTGCGGCTGTAATATCGAAGACAGTCGGCTGGCCATGCTTGGCGATGAGTTTACGTTTATCATGCTGCTTTCCGGTTCGTGGAATGCGATTAACCTGATTGAATCAACTCTGCCGCTGAAAGGCGCCGAGCTGGATCTGCTTATCGTGATGAAGCGTACAACCGCAAGGCCGCCGCAGGCGATGCAGAATAGCGTCTGGGTTCAGGTTGAGGTGCCGGATTCACCGCACATCATTGAGCGATTCACGGCTCTGTGCGATACGTGGAAAATGAACATTGCCGAACTGGTTTCCCGTACTCAGCCGGGAGCGAACGATGATTCAGCACAGCTTTTTATTCAAATCACCGCCCACAGCCCGACTACGCAAAATGCATCAAATATCGAACAAGCGTTCAAAGCCCTATGTACAGAACTGAATGCACAAGGCAGTATTAACATCGTTAATTATTCACAGCATGATGAACAGGATGGAGTTTGAGTGATGAACCCACTGAAAGCCGGTGATATTGCACCGAAATTTAGCTTACCGGACCAGGACGGCGAGGAAGTAAATTTGACCGACTTCCAGGGACAGCGTGTTCTGGTTTATTTTTATCCCAAAGCCATGACCCCGGGCTGCACCGTACAGGCGTGCGGTTTACGCGATAATATGGACGACCTGAAAAAAGCAGGCGTTGAAGTTCTGGGAATCAGTACGGATAAACCAGAAAAACTCTCCCGTTTCGCCGAAAAAGAGCTGCTGAACTTCACTCTGCTGTCTGATGAAGATCATCAGGTGTGCGAGCAGTTCGGTATCTGGGGTGAAAAAACCTTTATGGGGAAAACCTACGACGGTATTCATCGTATTAGCTTCCTCATCGATGCCAATGGCAAAATCGAACATGTTTTTGATGACTTCAAAACCAGCAATCACCACGACGTGGTGCTGAACTGGCTGAAAGAAAACGCCTGATGCACGAGTAAACGCAAGACGCCGGGTCATCGCCCGGCGTCTTTTTTTAGGCCATTCTTTGCGGCTTCGCGCTAATGCTCGTCTTCCACTATCAGGCCATCCGGCCAGGCATGCACCACCGCTTTGATGAGCGTCGCCAGCGGGATCGCGAAGAACACTCCCCAGAATCCCCACAGACCACCGAAAATCACCACCGACAGAATAATGACCAGCGGATGCAGGTTAACGGCTTCCGAGAACAGTACCGGCACCAGCAGGTTGCCGTCCAGCCCCTGAATAATCAGGTAAACCGCAAACAGGCTCCAGAACTCGGTGCCCGCGCCAAACTGGAACAACGCCACGCCCACCACCGGAATAGTGACCACAAAGGCGCCGATATAGGGAATTAATACCGAAAATCCGACCAGTACCGCCAGCAGCAGCGAATAGTTAAGGCCAAAAAGGATAAAGCCAATCCACGTCGCCACGCCGACGACGATCATCTCCAGCACCTTACCGCGGATATAGTTGGTAATTTGCTGGTTCATCTCTTTCCACACCTGCCCGGCCAGGCCGCGGTTGCGCGGCAGCACCCGACGCACGGCGTTAAGCATCTGCTCTTTATCTTTCAGCAGAAAGAAAACCATCAGCGGAACCAACACCAGGTAGACCGCCAGCGTCAGCAGCCCGACCAGGGAGGCCAGCGAATATTTCACCACCGAATCGCCGACGGTTAACATCCGGCTGCGCATGTTCTCCGCCATCGCGTCGATAATCCCGGCATCCATTAAGGCCGGATAACGGCGCGGCACCGTGGCGGCGAAATCGGAAAGCTTATTCAGCATTCCCGGCATATCGCGAATCAGATAAATACCCTGCTGCCAGGCAACAGGCATCACCACGAACGCCATCAGGAGCAGAATACCGACGAACAGAATCAGCACAACCGACGTGGCCCAGGTACGTGAAAAACCGATACGCTCCAGTCTGACGGTAGGCCACTCCAGCAAATAGGCCAGAACAATCGACACTAACAAAGGCGCCAGCAGGCCGCTGAAGAAAAACATAATGCCGAACCCGGCCAGCAAAATGACCAGCAGCGCTATCGCCTCCGGATCGCTGAACCGTCGACGGTACCACTGCATTAACATCTGAAGCATAAAACCCTTCCCTGAAGAGCAAAGCTGTAACAATCTCAGGAATTGTATCGAAATGTCACAAAAAAGACTTCGCTTTTTATGGGTAAAACCACAAACATTAATGACCGGGTGAATATCATATTTGCAACGCCGCGAACGACGGCTAAACTCGCTGAACCTGCTTGCGGTCAGGGAACATTACGCCGCACAATCGGTCAAACTGGCACACCTACATTACAGGACAGAGGTTATGTTCAGGCAGTTGAAGAAAACGCTGGTGGCGACCGTCATAGCGTCGCTGACGCTGGGTTCAATATTACCTGCTTTTGCCGACACCGCAGACACCCTGCCGGACATGGGCACCTCCGCAGGAAGCACGCTCTCCATCGGCCAGGAAATGCAGATGGGAGACTACTATGTACGCCAGCTGCGCGGCAGTGCGCCGTTAATTAATGACCCGCTGCTGGTGCAATATATTAACGGTTTAGGCATGCGCCTGGTCTCGCACGCCAATTCCGTGCGCACCCCGTTCCACTTTTATTTAATCAATAACGATCAGATTAACGCCTTTGCTTTCTTCGGCGGCAACGTGGTGCTGCACTCGGCCCTGTTCCGCTACTCGGATAACGAAAGCGAGCTGGCATCGGTCATGGCGCACGAAATTTCTCACGTTACCCAGCGCCACCTTGCCCGCGCCATGGAAGACCAAAAGCGTAACGCTCCGCTCACCTGGGTCGGTGCGCTGGGTTCAATTCTTCTGGCGATGGCCAGCCCGCAGGCCGGTATGGCCGCGCTGACCGGTACCCTGGCGGGTAGCCAGCAGGGAATGATCAGCTTTACCCGTCAAAACGAAGAAGAGGCCGACCGCATTGGTATTCAGGTCCTTCAGCGCTCTGGGTTCGACCCGCAGGCGATGCCGGCGTTTATGGGAAAACTGCTCGACGAGTCGCGCTACTCCACCCGTCCGCCGGAAATGCTGCTGACGCACCCGCTGCCGGAAAGCCGGCTTGCCGACGCCCGCAACCGCGCGAATCAAATGCGCCCGGTTGTCGCACAGTCCTCAGCTGACTTCTATCTGGCGAAAGCCAGAACGCTCGGTATGTACACTTCCGGCGATAATAAGCTGGGCAATGACCTGCTGAGCAGCTGGGAAAAAGGCAATATTCGCGAACAGCACGCCGCCCAGTACGGTCGCGCTCTGTTGGCAATGGGCAACAACAACTACGATCTGGCGCGCAAAACGCTACAGCCGTTGCTGACCGCAGAACCGCAGAACGCCTGGTATCTCGACCTGGCCACCGATATCGACCTCGGGCAAAAAAGAGCGACAGACGCGATTAACCGCCTGAAAAGCGCTCGCGAACTGCGCACCAACCCGGTGCTGCAGCTCAACCTCGCCAACGCCCTGCTGGAAGGAGGACAACCGGCGGAAGCCGCGAATATCCTTAACCGCTACACCTTTAATAATAAAGACGACATCAACGGTTGGGAGCTGCTGGCGCAGGCGGAAGCCAAACTGGGCAATCGCGATCAGGAGCTGGCTGCCAGAGCAGAAGGGATGGCGCTGGTAGGCCGCCTCGATCAGGCGATTACCCTGCTCAGCAGCGCCAGCTCGCAGGTGAAATTAGGCAGCTTACAGCAGGCCCGCTACGATGCGCGTATCGATCAGCTGCGCCAGCTGCAGCAACGCTTTAAACCGTACCAGAAAATGTAAGGAGATCTCATGTCCGATACGGTCAAAATCTATCACAACCCGCGCTGCTCCAAGAGCCGCGACACGTTGAGCCTGCTGAAGGCTAACGGTATCGACCCTGAAGTGGTGCTCTATCTGGAGACGCCGCCGGATGCCGCCACGCTGCGCCAGCTGCTGAAGATGTTAGGGATGGCCAGCGCGCGCGAGTTAATGCGCCAGAAAGAAGATCTCTATAAATCGCTGGATCTCGCTAATCCGCAGCTCAGCGAAGATGCGCTGATCCAGGCAATGATCGATAATCCAAAACTGATTGAGCGCCCTATTGTCGTCAGCCACGGCGAGGCCCGTATCGGCCGCCCGCCGGAGCAGGTACTGGAGATCGTTAACTAGCATCATTCTGCCGCGGTTGGCTTCGGAAACCGCGGCCCGCTACAGCTTGAGGATCTCTTTGACGAAAGGAATGGTCAGCTTGCGCTGGGCGGTTATAGAAGCGCGATCGAGCTGATCGAGCGTCATAAACAGCGAGCGCATTTCACGATCCAGGCGCTTGAGGAGGAACCGGCAGACGTCTTCCGGCATTTCAAAGCCGCGCAGCCTCGCCCGCAGCTGAAGCGCCTGGAGCTTATCTTCATCCGATAGCGGCTGCAGCTTGTAGATTTGTCCCCAGTCGAGGCGCGAGGCAAGATCCGGCAGGCCCAGCTTGAGCTGGCGCGGCGGTCGATCGCCGGTGATCAGCAGCCGGGTTTTACCGGATTCGAGGATGCGGTTGTAGAGGTCGAAAATCGCCATTTCCCACAGCTCATCGCCCGCCACGCATTCAATATTGTCGATGCAAACCAGCGATAGCTGCTCCATTCCGTCCAGCACTTCAGGAACAAACCACGTCCGTTTATCCAGCGGCACATAGCCCACCGCATCCCCGCGCTGGGAAAGTTCCGCGCATGCTGCGTGCAGGAGATGGCTGCGCCCCGCCCCTTCGCGTGACCAGATATAGATGTATCCGCTATGCTCCTGCCGCAGCACATTTTGCAGGGCGGCAAGAAGAGAAGGGTTATCACCCGGCCAGAAACTTGCGAAAGTTTCATCATCGGGAAGATACAGTGGCAAAGAGAGCTGTGCCGGTGCGTTCAGATGGACCTCAACATAGGCTTTCAGAAAAACGCGGAGAGTTTAGCACAGAAATACGCAAGGAGAGAACCGGGCAGGATTGCCGCCCGGTATAAGGATCAATGTTTTGCTTCTTCGCTATCGGCAGCGTCGAGAACGACCTCTTCCGGACGCAAGACGCCGATCAGTTTAAAGATCAGACTCAGGCCGACGCCAACAATCGTCGCCAGCGCCATGCCTTTCAGTTCGGCGGCGCCGATATGCACTTTTGCACCGCTCACGCCGATAATCAGGATGACGGAGGTCAGAATCAGGTTCTGCGCCTTGTTGTAATCGACTTTTGATTCGATCAGCACGCGAATACCCGATGCGCCAATCACTCCGTACAGCAGCAGAGAGACGCCGCCCATTACCGGCAGCGGGATAATCTGGATCGCCGCCGCCAGCTTGCCGACGCAGGAGAGCAGAATCGCGATGATCGCCGCGCCGCCGATAACCCAGGTACTGTAAACGCGGGTAATCGCCATCACGCCAATGTTCTCGCCGTAGGTGGTGTTCGGCGTGGAGCCAAAGAAGCCGGAGATCACCGTGGAGAGACCGTTGGCAAACATTGAACGATGCAGGCCCGGATCGCGGATCAGATCTTTTTTGACGATATTGGCCGTTACCACCAGATGCCCAACGTGCTCGGCGATCACCACCAGCGCGGCTGGAAGAATGGTGAAAATCGCAAACCATTCAAAGCGCGGGGTGTAGAAGGTCGGCAGCGCGAACCAGTGAGCCTCGGCGATGGGCGTCGTATCGACAACGCCCATTACGAAGGAGAGCGCGTAGCCAACCAGGACGCCGATTAAAATCGGGATAATCGCCAGGAAACCGCGGAACAGCACCGAACCGAAGACCGTCACCGCCAGCGTCACCATCGAAATGATGATGGTTTTGCTGTCCGGCGATTGTCCCTCTGCGGGCAGCAGACCGGCCATATTCGCCGCGACGCCCGCCAGCTCCAGCCCGATAACCGCAACAATCGCGCCCATCGCCGCCGGGGGGAACATCACATCAAGCCAGCCGGTGCCGGCTTTTTTGACAATAAAGGAGACGATGCAAAACAGCACGCCGCACATGATAAAGCCGCCGAGAGCGACTTCGTAGCCCAACGGTAGCAAAAGCAGTACCGGAGAAATAAACGCAAAGCTCGATCCCAGATAAGCCGGGATTTTGCCTTTGCAGATGAAAAGGTATAACAGCGTTCCGATGCCGTTAAACAGCAGTACCGTGGCCGGATTGATGTGAAACAGAACGGGCACCAGTACCGTTGCGCCAAACATGGCGAACAGATGTTGCAAACTAAGCGGGATTGTCTGTAAAAGCGGCGGTCTTTCACTCACCCCGATAGCACGGCGCGTCATGGCATTTTCCTCTGAGAGTCGTTTGTTGATTGCTGTTGGTGTGTTTTATTCAAAAAAAAGCCGACTCTTAAAGTCGGCTTTTTCTACTTCATCGTTTATTTCGTACCAAAAATCTTATCGCCGGCATCGCCGAGCCCCGGAATAATGTATCCGTGCTCGTTCAGGCCCTGGTCGATGGACGCGGTATACAGCTCAACGTCCGGATGCGCTTTCTCCAGCGCGGCGATACCTTCCGGCGCGGCCACCAGAACCAGCACCTTAATGCTGGAGCAGCCGGCTTTTTTCAGCAGGTCGATGGTGGCGATCATCGAGCCGCCGGTTGCCAGCATCGGGTCAACCACCAGCGCCATGCGTTCGTCGATATTGGATACCAGCTTCTGGAAGTAAGGAACCGGCTCAAGGGTCTCTTCGTTACGATAGATGCCTACCACGCTGATGCGCGCGCTTGGCACGTGCTCAAGCACGCCTTCCATCATCCCCAGACCCGCGCGCAGAATTGGCACAACGGTAATTTTTTTACCCTTGATCTGCTCAACTTCTACCGGGCCGTTCCAGCCTTCGATGGTCACTTTTTCAGTCGCCAGATCGGCGGTGGCTTCATAAGTCAGTAAGCTGCCAACTTCTGAGGCGAGTTCACGGAAGCGTTTGGTGCTGATGTCGTGCTCACGCATCAGGCCCAGCTTGTGTTTGACGAGTGGGTGTTTCACTTCCACGATCTTCATTCTCTTTCTCCTCTGAGGGGCAGCCACAAAAAAAATCGCCGGATTATACCGCCTTTTTCCTTTTACGCCATAGCCGATATGTTTGACCGGGATCAACCAAAATGCTTTACGCTGCCTGAGCCAGTATAAAACAAAATAAAAAAACCCCGCGAAAGCGGGGCTGAATGGGGCTTTAGGGCTGTTTATAGCTTTTCGCCGTTGCTGCTGATAACCTGCTGATACCAGGCAAAAGATTTCTTGCGGCTACGCGCCAGGGTGCCCTTACCTTCATTGTCTTTATCTACATAGATAAACCCGTAGCGTTTTTTCATCTCGCCGGTACCTGCGGAGACCAGATCGATACAGCCCCACGGGGTGTAGCCCATCAGGTCGACGCCATCCTCAACAACCGCTTTTTTCATCTCGGCGATATGGGCGGAGAGATAGTCGATACGATACTGGTCATCTACCGAACCGTCCGCTTCGCGCACGTCAATGGCGCCAAAGCCGTTCTCCACAATAAACAGCGGCAACTGATAATGGTCCCAGAACCAGTTCAGGGAGTAGCGCAGCCCGACCGGATCAATCTGCCAGCCCCAGTCTGACTTCTGCACGTACGGATTGGAAACCAGACTGGTGGTTTCGTCATAATCCAGCAGCGGATTGTCATCCGTTGCTTTCGTGGCAAACGACATATAGTAGCTAAAGCCAATATAATCGACGCAGCCCTGAGTCAGCGCCGCGCGGTCTTCTTCGGTGATATCCAGTTTAAAACCGCGGCGCTCGAAGTAGTTCAGCAGGTGCTGCGGATATTTGCCGCGCACGTGAACGTCGGTAAACCAGTAGCGGCGATGCATGGCGTTCATCGCCATCATCATATCGTTGGGCGCGCAGCTCAGCGGGTAAATAGGACACATGGCGATCATGCAGCCCACCTGCAACGACGGGTTAATTTCGCGGGCGGCCTTAACCGCCAGCGCGCTGGCGACCAGCTCATAGTGCGCTGCCTGATACATCACCGGCTCACGGTCTTCACCCGGCAGATACTTCAGTCCGGAGTTAGTAAACGGGGCAAAATCTTCGTGGAAATTGGCCTGGTTATTGATCTCATTAAAGGTCATCCAGTACTTCACTTTATGCTGGTAGCGGGTAAACACCACCCGGGCAAAGCGGACGAAGAAATCAATCAGCTTACGGTTACGCCAGCCGCCGTACTCCGTCACCAGATGGTACGGCATTTCGAAGTGGGAGAGCGTAATCACCGGCTCAATGCCGTGCTTCAGGCACTCGTCGAACAGGTCATCGTAAAACTGCAGGCCGGCTTCGTTAGGTTCTTGCTCATCGCCCTGCGGGAAGATCCTCGTCCAGGCAATGGAGGTGCGGAAACACTTGAAGCCCATTTCGGCAAACAGCTGAACGTCGTCTTTATAACGATGGTAGAAATCAATCGCCTCGTGGTTGGGATAGTTTTTCCCTGGCAGGACGCCATCAGTGATTTCGCGCGGTACGCCGTGCGCGCCTGCGGTCATCACATCGGCGACGCTCACCCCTTTACCGCCCTCTTTCCAGCCGCCTTCCAGCTGATGCGCCGCTACCGCACCGCCCCACAGAAAACCTTCTTTAAATCCAGACATGTTCTCTCCCTATGCGCAGTCGCCGCTCTGCGACCGGTGTTGCTGATTGAAATGGTAAACCGCGCCTACCAGCCCGGCATCGTTGCCGTGGCTGACGGTGTCGAGATACTCCGCAATGCCAAACCAGGCCAGATGCTCGCGCAGCAGCGCCAGAAATCCCGGTCGTTCCACAATTCCACCGCCGATCAAAATCGTTTGCGGATCGAATAAGTTAACGAGGTTGTAAAGCCCGGTACCCAGGCCGTTAAAGAACTCAGCGACCAGCCGTCGACAGGTCGCGTCGCCCGCATCGTAGCGGTCAAAAATCTCTTCGCCGGTGACGTCATCCAGCGCTTTGCCGAGATGCTCAGCGTAGCGATGGCGCAGCACGCGCAGCGTGCAGTTTTCGTTCATCGAATAGCGCCGCACATCGCGGGTGCCCGGACGCGCGGTTTGCATATAACCGAATTCGCCGGCGCGGAAACGTGCGCCGTGGACCAACTGGTTATTACAGAAAATCGCCCCGCCGATGCCGGTGCCGATGGTCAGGACCAGGAAGTTGCTCATGTCGGCGGCTTTACCCCGCCAGCGCTCGGCCAGCAGCACGCAGTTAGCATCATTTTCAATGGCGACGGGCAATCGCACCTGCTGCTCAAGCCAGGCCTTGATAGCGAAGTTATCGAACTTACGGATGGCGCCGCCCATTTCGATAAAGCCGGTGTGCGGATTAACGTAGCCGGGAGCGCTGATCGCCACTCCTTTACATTCCGGGTGAGCGGCGATCCACGCCAGCATCGCCTGCAGGATCTGGTCGCCATCGCTGTCGATAAGGGTCTGCTTTCCTTTATCCAGCAGCTCGCCTTCGCGCGTCATTACCCCCATTTTTAACGCCGTGCCACCGATATCGAATGCGGCAATTTTCATCCTCAGCTTTCCTCCAGAATCCATCAAATTCTCGGTTTATCTCGCGTAGCAGCAGGAAAGAAACCGGTTTCAGTGGCATGATGATTATTCCTGAGAACGCTGGCAAGCAGAAGAATGTACCCGGTTTCATTTTCGTGAACGGTATCAAATTTGCGCACTTATCGGCCGTTTTACATCGACTGCAAAGCAGGCTCGCAAACGTTTGCTTTCCCTGTTAGAATTGCGCCGTTTTTTATTGCTACCGCAAACGCGTGGAGACTTCGCAGTGACCGATAAAACCTCTCTCAGCTATAAAGATGCCGGCGTGGATATTGATGCAGGCAACGCTCTCGTCGACCGTATTAAGGGCGTGGTGAAGAAAACTCGCCGCCCGGAAGTGATGGGTGGACTGGGCGGATTCGGCGCGCTGTGCGCGCTGCCGCAGAAGTATCGCGAGCCGGTTCTGGTCTCCGGCACCGACGGCGTCGGCACCAAGCTGCGTCTGGCGATGGACCTGAAGCGCCACGACACTATCGGTATCGACCTGGTCGCCATGTGCGTAAACGACCTCGTGGTTCAGGGCGCCGAGCCGCTGTTCTTCCTTGATTACTACGCGACCGGCAAACTGGATGTTGATACTGCGGCGAGCGTAATCAGCGGCATTGCCGAAGGTTGTCTGCAGTCAGGCTGCGCGCTGGTGGGCGGCGAGACGGCGGAAATGCCGGGCATGTATCACGGAGAAGATTATGACGTGGCTGGTTTCTGCGTCGGCGTGGTAGAAAAGTCAGAAATTATCGACGGCAGCAAAGTAGCCGATGGCGATGTGCTGGTGGCGCTGGCCTCCAGCGGACCGCACTCAAACGGCTACTCTCTGGTACGCAAAATTATCGAAGTCAGCGGCGTTGACCCGCAAACCACCGATCTCAACGGCAAACCGCTGGCTGACCACCTGCTGGCCCCGACCCGCATTTATGTGAAGTCCGTGCTCGACCTGATTGCCAACGTAGACGTGCACGCTATCGCCCATCTGACCGGCGGCGGCTTCTGGGAAAATATCCCGCGCGTCCTGCCGGACAACACCCAGGCGGTCATTGATGAATCTTCCTGGCAGTGGCCGGAAGTGTTCAACTGGCTGCAAACCGCGGGTAACGTCAGCAGCCACGAAATGTATCGCACCTTTAACTGCGGCGTCGGCATGGTCATCGCGCTGCCGGCAGACGCGGCGGATAAGGCGATTGCCTTCCTGAACGACAAAGGTGAAAACGCGTGGAAAATAGGGTATATCAAAGCCTCTGATTCCGAACAGCGTGTGGTCATTGAATGAAAAACATCGTGGTGCTGATTTCCGGCAACGGTAGCAACCTGCAGGCGATTATCGACGCCTGCGCCCGGAAAAAAATCAACGGCACCCTGCGTGCAGTCTTCAGCAACAAGGCCGACGCGTTCGGCCTTGAGCGCGCGCGCGCGGCGAATATTCCGGCTCACGCCCTCGCCGCCAGCCAGTTTGCCAACCGGGAAGCCTTCGATCGCGAGCTGATGCACGAGATCGACGCCTATGCGCCGGATCTGGTGGTACTGGCCGGCTATATGCGTATTCTTAGTCCGGCTTTTGTCGCCCACTATCAGGGGCGGATGCTGAATATCCACCCTTCCCTGCTGCCAAAATATCCGGGGCTGCATACCCATCGCCAGGCGCTGGAAAATGGCGATGAGGAGCACGGGACGTCGGTGCATTTCGTGACCGATGAGCTGGACGGCGGTCCGGTGGTATTGCAGGCAAAGGTGCCGGTTTTCGCTGAAGATACCGAAGACGACATTACCGCCCGCGTACAGGCGCAGGAACACGATATCTATCCCCTGGCTATTAGCTGGTTTGTCGACGGCCGCCTGCGCGCGGAGGGCAACGAAGCCTGGCTTGATGAAGTGAAGCTACCGCCGCAAGGCTACGCTGCCGAAGAGTAACCTCCCGCCCTGCGTTTTATCCACGTGGGGCTTTTTTTTGATTAAAATCGTTTAACAATCAAATATATTGGAGAAATAATTCTTCTTACTGTCATATTGTTGTGACAGAGTGAATCGCTATGCGGAAAATTTCGTCATAATAGTCTATGTCCTGTGAGTAAAACGGAGTGTGAGCTGTAATGGGCCAGGAAAAGCTATACATCGAAAAAGAACTCAGCTGGTTATCCTTTAACGAGCGCGTACTTCAGGAAGCGGCGGACAAAAGCAATCCGCTGATCGAGCGCATGCGTTTTTTGGGGATTTACTCCAACAACCTCGATGAATTTTACAAGGTGCGCTTTGCCGAACTGAAGCGCCGCATCATCATTAGCGAAGAACAAGGCAGTACCGCACACTCTCGCCATCTGCTGGGAAAAATCCAGGCTCGCGTGCTCAAGGCCGATCAGGAGTTTGACGGTTTATACAATGAGCTGCTGCTGGAGATGGCGCGTAACCAGATTTTCCTGATTAACGAACGCCAGCTCTCCGTCAACCAGCAGTCCTGGCTGCGCAACTACTTCAAGCTGTATCTTCGTCAGCACATTACGCCGATCCTGATTAACCGCGAAACGGATCTGGTGCAGTTTCTGAAGGATGATTACACCTATCTGGCCGTCGAGATTATTCGCGGGGATAGCATCAATTACGCGCTTCTCGAGATTCCATCAGACAAGGTGCCGCGTTTTGTGAATCTGCCGCCGGAAGCGCCGCGCCGTCGCAAGCCAATGATTCTGTTAGACAACATTCTGCGCTATTGTCTGGATGATATCTTCAAGGGCTTTTTCGATTACGATGCGCTGAATGCCTACTCGATGAAAATGACGCGTGATGCCGAATACGATCTGGTGCATGAGATGGAATCGAGCCTGATGGAGCTGATGTCCTCCAGCCTGAAGCAGCGTCTGACCGCCGAGCCGGTGCGCTTCGTCTATCAGCGCGATATGCCGGACGCGATGGTCGAAATGCTGCGCGACAAGCTCTCCATCTCTAACTACGACTCTATGCTGCCGGGCGGTCGTTACCACAATTTTAAAGACTTTATCGGCTTCCCCAACGTCGGCAAAGCCAATCTGGTGAATAAACCGATGCCGCGTCTGCGCCATCTGTGGTTCGATAAATTCCGTAACGGCTTTGATGCAATTCGCGAACGCGACGTGCTGCTTTATTATCCGTACCACACTTTCGAACACGTGCTTGAGCTGCTGCGCCAGGCCTCTTTCGACCCGAGCGTGCTGGCCATCAAAATCAACATCTACCGCGTAGCGAAAGATTCACGAATTATCGACTCGATGATTCACGCCGCCCACAACGGTAAGAAAGTGACCGTGGTCGTGGAGCTGCAGGCGCGTTTCGATGAAGAAGCCAATATTCACTGGGCTAAACGCCTGACCGAAGCTGGCGTGCACGTTATCTTCTCCGCCCCGGGTCTCAAAATTCACGCCAAGCTGTTCCTTGTTTCGCGTAAAGAGGGTGATGAAGTCGTGCGCTATGCGCACATAGGTACCGGCAACTTCAACGAAAAAACCGCGCGTCTGTACACCGACTATTCGCTGCTGACCGCCGATGCGCGCATCACCAATGAAGTCCGCCGGGTATTTAACTTTATCGAAAACCCCTATCGTCCGGTCAGCTTCGATTACCTGCTGGTATCGCCGCAAAACTCGCGCCGACTGCTTTATGAGATGATCGATCGCGAGATCGCCAACGCGCAAAATAGTCAGCCATCAGGAATCACCCTGAAGCTGAACAATCTGGTCGATAAAGGCCTGGTAGACCGCCTTTACGCCGCCTCCAGCTCAGGCGTTCCGGTTAATTTGCTTATTCGCGGCATGTGCTCGCTGATCCCTGGCCTCGAAGGAATCAGCGAAAATATTCGCGTCATCAGCATTGTTGACCGTTTCCTTGAGCATGACCGCGTTTATTGCTTTGAAAACGGCGGCGATAAGCAGGTTTGGCTATCGTCCGCGGACTGGATGACGCGCAATATTGACTATCGTATTGAAGTGGCCGCACCGCTGCTGGATCCGCGTCTGAAACAGCGCGTACTCGATATTTTCGATCTCCTCTTCAACGATACGGTCAAAGCACGCTATCTTGATAAAGAACTGAGTAATCGCTACGTGCCGCGCGGCAATCGCCGCAAAGTGCGCGCACAGATGGCGATATACGACTACCTCAAATCACTTGAACAGCCCGATTAACCTATGCCAATAAACGAAAATGCCCCTCGGCCGCAGGAGTTCGCTGCGGTCGACCTCGGTTCGAACAGTTTTCATATGGTGATCGCCCGTGTCGTTGACGGAGCAATGCAGATCATCGGTCGTCTGAAACAGCGCGTACATCTGGCCGACGGCCTGGATGAAAACTCTGTACTGAGCGAAGAGGCTATTGCGCGCGGGCTGAACTGCCTGTCGCTATTCGCCGAGCGCCTGCAGGGTTTTGACCCATCCAGCGTCTGCATCGTCGGCACGCACACGCTGCGCCAGGCGACAAACGCCGCAGAATTCCTCAAGCGCGCGGAGCAGGTCATCCCTTACCCGATTGAAATCATCCCCGGCAATGAAGAAGCGCGTCTGATTTTTATGGGCGTTGAGCATACGCAGCCGGAACGAGGCCGTAAGCTGGTCATCGATATCGGCGGCGGCTCTACCGAGCTGGTTATCGGCGAGGATTTCGAACCTCGCCTGGTGGAAAGCCGCCGTATGGGCTGCGTGAGCTTCTCTCAGGCCTATTTTGCTGGCGGCGTCATCAATAAAGAGAATTTCCAGCGCGCGAGACTTTCAGCCGTGCAGAAGCTGGAAACGCTGGCCTGGCAGTTCCGCATCCAGGGGTGGAACGTGGCCCTGGGCGCGTCCGGCACCATTAAAGCTGCTCACGAAGTGCTGGTGGCGATGGGCGAGAAAGACGGGTTCATCACTCCGGAGCGCCTCGAGATGCTGGTCGAAGAGCTGCTGAAGAGCTGCTGAAGTATAAAAACTTCGACTCGCTGAGCCTGCCCGGGCTGTCTGAAGATCGAAAAGCCGTTTTTGCGCCCGGTCTGGCTATCCTGTGCGGAGTATTTGACGCGCTGGCGATTAAAGAGCTGCGCTTGTCCGACGGCGCGCTGCGCGAGGGCGTGCTGTACGAGATGGAAGGACGTTTCCGTCATCAGGATATCCGTAGCCGCACCGCGCAAAGCCTGGCGAACCAGTACAACATCGACCGTGAGCAGGCGCGACGCGTGCTGGAGACCACCACGCATATTTATGAGCAATGGCAGGAGCAGAATCCCAAGCTTGCCAATCCGCATCTGGCGGCGCTGCTGAAATGGGCAACCATGCTCCATGAAGTTGGCTTAAACATTAACCACAGCGGCATGCACCGTCATTCGGCTTATATTCTGCAACATAGCGATCTGCCGGGCTTTAATCAGGAACAGCAAATGCTGATGGCCACCCTGGTTCGCTATCACCGTAAAGCGATTAAGCTGGATGATTTGCCGCGTTTTACGCTGTTTAAGAAAAAGCAGTTTCTGCCGTTGATTCAGCTGCTGCGCCTTGGCGTGCTGTTGAATAACCAGCGCCAGGCGACGACCACGCCGCCGACCCTCACGCTGAAAACCGAGGCCAACCACTGGACGCTGACCTTCCCGCACGACTGGTTTAGCCAGAATGCGCTGGTACTGCTCGATCTGGAAAAAGAGCAGGAGTACTGGGAAGGCGTACCTGACTGGTGGCTAAAAATCAGCGAGGAAGAGAAGCCTGACGCGGCCAGCTAGTTTATCTCACGCGGGCCGGAATTCCGGCCCGTTGTCCTGTCAAGCCTCAACCAGCGCCTCAAGCGGCGCTGGTCTGCCAATCTCGTAGCCCTGCATATAGTCAATCCCCAGCGAAATTACCGCCTGGCGAATCTCCGGCGTTTCGACATATTCGGCCACTACCTGCATGTTTCTCATCCGGGCCAGCAGGCAAATGGAAGCAACGGCCTGATAGTCCAGACTGCTGGAGACCAGATTACGAATAAAACTGCCGTCAATTTTCAGCAAATCCGCATTCATCGTTTTCAGCCGCGCGTAGCTGGCATAACCGGTGCCAAAATCATCAATTGCCACCCGGCATCCCAGCTCCTGAAGCTGCGCCAGGGTTTTACGCGCCTGTTCCGGATTTGTCAGTGAATGGTTTTCAGTCAGCTCAAAAATAATCTGCCAGGGCTCAATATCGTAATGCTCCAGCAGCGCTTGCACCTGTTGATGAAAATGGCTGTTGCTCACTGAAAAAGGTGAGATATTTATCGCCAGACGCATTCCCGGCAGCTTCTTGCGCTGCTTGTCCATAAACATAAGCGTATGTTCGAGTACCCAGCTATCAATACGCGCCGAGAAGCCAAACTCGTGTGCTACCGGTAAAAAGATATCCGGCATGACGATTTCATCATTGTCGTTCAACATCCTGAGCAGGACTTCGTGGTAGCTATCCCCGCGGATGCCGACAATCGGCTGCGCCATCAGGAGGAACCGATCCTGATCAAGCGCCTTCACCAGCTGATTCATTATCGCGACTTTGTCTTTCAGCTCTTGCTGCAGATTGATGGCGCCGCGGCGCTGTAAGTTTTCAGGGCTTCCGGTCGCCAGAGAAAGGTCGGCCGCGCTGTTGAGTTCGCCAAGCAGCAAATGCAGATGCATCACCGGCGAGCGAACGTTGCAATAGCTGAATCCCACGGGCGGCTGCAGCGGCATACCATTCCAGACAAAACGAAATTTTTTGAGGTGCTCATAGAGCTGGGGAATGCGCTGCTGATGGCCTTCACTGTTCAGATGAACCACCAGCTCATGCCCTGCCATCTGGTAGATATCCTCCCCAGGGCGCAGTAACTCGCTGAGCGACTCGGCCAGCAGCTGCTTGTACTGAATACGCAACAGAACACCGTAGTGGCGGCCCAAGATTTCCAGTTCAGGAATGCGCAGGAAACACAGCACGGACCAGGAGGATTTATTTAACGCCCGACTCAGCGCCCGGATATTAGGCAAGCGAACGACCGGATCGATGAAGGCCATCCGACGCATGCGCGAGTAAAAAACTCGCTGCTGCGTCGCCAGCATTGCCATATAGGCGATAATAAATGAAAACACCAGATAGCTGGAGGAGGTGATCGCCAGCTGATTGTTATAAATCGGGGAATGCGGGAGATATTGATAGTGAAAGTGAATAATAATAATTAAAACAAGTGACCAGACTAATGAAATAAAGCGATAGCCAAAGCGCATCGCCCCCCATAACATCACCGGCATCAGCAAGGATAACGTATAATTTGTACTGAATATGGTGCTCGTACTATTCAGCGGCATCAATAGAAGGAATAATAGAATTATCAGCACCACTGCCCATATAACAAATTCAAAGCGCTTTATTTTTGGGTCGATCTGTAAGCGAATTTGCGATATAAACCCGCGGATGTAAAGCGGATTGCGGATAGTTCGAATAACGAAGTAGCACAACGGCACGCCGGTTAAACATCCCGCCATCAGGGCCTGGAAGGTGATAAGCGAACGCAAACTTAAGGGATTGACCCCTATCAACCCGGTAGCGCGTGGATGAATGCCCAGATACTCGGCCAGCTGCGACAGGATAAGAAAGATCAGGGACGGCAACAGCATCTGCCAGAACAATCGCTGAGGCATCAGACTTACGTTGCCATGCGAGATTTGCTGCCTTCGCGGGACAAAAACGCGATAACCGCCCCAGCATAAAACGGTCGGAATAAGAAAATGGAAAATGACGCCGATAGTATCTTCCAGCGACATGCCGCGCGTAATGGAAAGCAACAACCCGAGAACGATCCCCGGTAATGCGGCCCAGCCGAAAAACAGCATCAGGCTCAGTACTAGCGCCAGGGGTAAATAGTAAAGAGAGACTTCATTACCATCCAGCAACGCAACGGTATTTGCCCATCGTGACACGGGAAGCAAACATACAGGTAAGATAAGCGGTAGCGCCCACCATTTATCCCGATATTGCCTGTAAAGTTTAATTAAGTTCATAGATGCTCTACGGATAACCCTAAATCCTGCAGGGTGTATTCAGGCAGGCATCCAACCAACCGTCATAATCGCGCCAGGAATAACAACGCGGAACTGGCTGGTGATTTTAGTTATCGCTGCGAACAGACGATTGATATAAATCAAGAAATCACGTAGCTGATATTAATAATACCGTTTTTTTAACATTCATCCGCTATAAGCAGAAAGCATGTAAATACGAGGATTATCTTATATAACATTAATTAATGTTTTGCCTGCGGGATTTTTACATCCTCATCAATTGACCCTTCCGCTTTCCTGTGCCTTAATACGCACATCGCCCAGCCTTTGGGTATACTTTAAGGAACCTTTTGTGAGTCAGGCACCCAGTATGCGTAAACGACATCGATTTAACCGTCGCATGACCCGTATCGTACTGCTTATCAGCTTTATCTTCTTCTTTGGACGCTTTGTCTACTCCTCTATCGGTGCCTGGTACCATCATCAGGACAAAAAGCAATCGCAGCAATCCACTATCACCGTTGAGCCTTCGGATTCAGCAAAAGCGCCTGAGCAAAAATAAACGCTCAAAAAGACTAATGCCGAAGCACAACCAGCACACCAGCCATCACTAACAATGTGCCCGCTATTTGTGCCAGCGAAATGGGTTCTCCCAGTAACCACCAGCTAAAGAATACGGTTAGCATTGGTCCCAGAAGGCCGATCAGCACGGCGCGTTCCGCACCAATGCGCTGCACGGCCGCCGACTGCCAGAAGATCGGTAATACGGTTGAGAAGAGCGCCATCGCGCCACACCATAGATATACCTGCCACGGCAGGTTAAGCGCGGATAACGGTTGAGCAAGATAAAAATGGGTTTGCGTGGCAAGAGATGAAACCAGCAGGGCAAGAACCGAGAACTTCATCGACCCCATACGCCGGATTGCCACCTCTGACCCGGCATTATAAATGGCATACAGTAAGGCCGCAGCGGCGATCAGACCACCACCGAGCACCAGGCTGTGCATATCGCCGCTAATCTGCAGATCGTGGACAAACGCCAGCAGAATTCCCGACCAGGAGAGCGCTAAGGCCAGGAGTACCTTTTTTTCGAAACGCTTACCCAAAAACAGGACGCCAATCAGAATAGTGAGCGCCGGGTAGGTAAATAAGATCAGCCGCTCAAGCCCGGCGGTAATATAGCGCAGGCCCATAAAATCCAGGATCGCCGAACCGTAATACCCCACTATTCCCAGCAGCAGTAGCAGCAGATAATCACGACGCTGCAGTGGTACACCGCTACGCAGCACCCGTAGAGCAACCAGGATAACGAAAGGTAACGACAGGGTCATCCGCAGCATGAGTAAAGTAATGGCATCTACCGTTGCCTGCTCGTAGGCAAGCTTGACGAATATTGCCTTAAACGAGAAACCAAAAGCCGCGCAGACGGAAAATAGCACGCCAATCAGCTGTGAAGATGACGCTTTATTCATCGTGAGGCCTGCTGCAATAAAGCTATCTGTCGCCACATCTCCGGCGAGTTTGAATACATAGGGAAATGCCCGCAATGCGGAATTTCCGCCAACGTTACACCACGGCGGGCAATAGAAGATAAATAGCTTAGCCCGGCATTCTGGTCGCCGTACATAAACATTTTTGGACACGGTAAATTAAGGAATTTCGCCATTAGCTCACCGTGGTCAGAATAATCCACCATCGAAGAGAAAATCCCCGGCACCGCTTCAGCGCGAACCTTTTGCGGCAGGCTGCTGGCATAGAGCGCGCTGGCCCAGGCTGGCGATTGGCGAGTGCGTTCAATAAAGCGCGCGAAGAAACGTTCCGCGTCCGGCTCAGCATATTGCACAATTTGCCGGCTCAAAAAGCAGTCTTCCGGCGCGATATTGCCCTCAATATTCACAAAACTTAGCACTCGCTCGGGGAAAGCGTGCGCCAGCAGAAGCGATGTTAATCCTCCCATTGAATGCCCGACCAGGTGAAAGCGCGTAAACCCCGCGTGGGAAATCACCTTCAGCGCCGTCTCAAGCAGAAAGGGTAACCCCATCTTGCTGTAATCAGCGCATTGGCTCTCACCACAACCCGGTGCATCCCAGGCAATAAACGGCTGCCCCTCAAAGGCTCGATGGCGCACGAAATCAGCGTAATCCTCTTTGCTGGAGCCAAAACCGTGAAGAAAGACGACCGGCTCCCCCGTTCCTTCACGGCTAATGGACGCGATATCAAGCCCGATGCCCTGCACCGTCATTGGCAAGCGCTGCCATGTCAACTCCGGCTGTATATTCATCATATCCTCATTGCTTATCATTCCCGGGCTGGAATCATAACCAGCTATGTTGATATGTAAATTCTTATAAAATAAACTCTGTGATACTAAATAAGTAACAGAATATCTCTCATGAGCAATATTGATTTTCGTCGTATTAAGCAGCTGTGGATGTTTCTCGCAGTAGCGGAAGAGGAACACTTTGGCCGCGCGGCGCTGCGCCTCGGGATGTCGCAACCGCCGCTAACGGAACAAATCAAGCTCCTGGAGCACGGGCTGAAACTCCAGCTGTTCGAGCGTTCGCGGCGCGGGACCCGCCTGAGTCCGGCCGGAGCCGCACTCCTGCCCGCGGTACGCCAGTTCGCCGACCAGCTCAGCCAGTTGGGCAGAACCGTCGATGAAATCGCCGCAGGCCACTCGGCGGTATTGAATATCGGGGCGATAACCTCGGCCATGCTGGAGACCTTACCCCCACTGCTTGAGGAGCTTAAGCGCGCTACGCCCGGGCTAACAATATTTATCCGGGAAATCGATAGTGTCGATGCGATCCCCGCACTGGAGAACGGTGAACTGGATCTGGCTTTTGTGCGCCTGGAAGGTGAGACCGAAGGCCACATCACGACTTTGCCGCTGGAAGAGTCACGCCTGGCTGTCGCGCTACCGGTCGATCATCCGCTGGCCTTACAGCATCGCGTCAGCCTGCGCGCGCTGGCAAAGGAGCCGATGGTAATGTCTGCTCGCCAGGTCAGCCCGGCCTGGTTTGATCTCCTCACCTCGCTGTGTCGCACCCACGGTTTTACTCCCCGCATTCTGCATGAGGTCCGCTCGGTAAGTTCACAAATTGCGTTCGTCAGCTGCGGCCAGGGCATCGCGCTGGTTCCCGCCTCCACCCGCAAACTGGCGCCGGCTAATGTGGTGATAAAGGCCCTGGAAGAGAAGCAGATGGTTGTTACCGCGGCGGCGGCGTGGAACAGCGAGCGTCACCACCCGCTGGTTGATTCAGCCATTGCTTTATTGAAAACACGCTACGCCTGACCATTCTCCAACTTCTGCAGTAAACGCAGGATCTCAGCAATACCTTTGCTGATAATTTTATCCTGCCGCATGATTATGCCTAACTGACGATGCAGCAGCGGAGTCAGTGATTGAACATTTAAGCCAATACGATCCTGCGGATGCTCTACCGCCATTCTCGGCACAATGCTGAACCCCAACCCCGCACGTACCATGCGCTTAATCGCCTCAATGCTGCCTAACTGCATGACTGGCGCTACCGCCCGCCCATCGGCAAGAAACCAGCCATCGATCAGATCCCGGGTTCCGCTTCCCGATTCAAAAGCGATTAGCGGTAATGATTGCAGAATCTCTGGCGTCAGCGACCACGGTAACTCATCCTGCCCATCGCTGAAAATACACACAAACTCCTCCTCTAACACCGGCATAACCGCCAGACTGCGTCCATTCGCCGGTAGCGTACAAAGCCCAAGGTCGAGCCGATTCTCTTCAATAGCCCGAACCACCTCATGCGTATTGCCAACCGTGACCCTCACCGTCAATAAAGGATGCTCATGATGTAGCTTCTGCAGTAACGGAGGTAGCAGATGAATACAGGCGGTTGCTCCGGATCCCAGCGTTACCGAGCCGCTGATTTCACGATTGAATTCACTCACCGATTGCACCGCCGCGCCCACCGCCAGTTCAATCTGCTCACTATGCGCCAGCAATGCGATTCCGGCCGCCGTCGCTTTAATTCCCCGCCCGGTGCGCTCAAGCAGCCTGGTTTGTAGAAACTGTTCCAGCTGACGTACCTGCAGGCTGACCGCAGGCTGCGACAATCCCAGTACGTCTGCCGCAGCGGAGAAGCTCCCGCGCTGTACGACCAGGCGGAACGTCGCCAGATTTCCCAGATTGAGCGTCATCATCACAAAGTTTCTCTTATAAGGGTCATAAACGGACCGGCCTGCCTGCACAATAGCGCGCAAGGTATGCTGCCGACAACAGCGTAACTGAATGGAAAATCATGAATACACCTGCGAACTCGCACTCCGCGCCGGGCTTTATCACGCTGGCCGCCGGGTGCAATCAGCTGATTAACTGGGGAATCTCGTTTTATATGCCCGGCACTTTTGCCAGGGCTATCGCTCAGGAGACCGGCTGGACCGCCACGGAAATCTATTTCGGACTGACCCTCGCCATGCTCATGATGGCGACGCTTTCTCCGTTTATCGCCCGGCTTCTTGCCCGCTTTGGCGGCCAGCGAATAGTGATTACCGGTACGCTGGCGATTTCAGCGGGGTGTCTGCTGATGGCTTACGTCCATAGCCTGACGGGCTGGTTCGCCGCCTGGCTTCTGACCGGCATCGGTATGCGGCTGGCGCTGTACGACGCGCTGTTCGCGGCGCTGGTGAATCTTTACGGGCAGCGTGCCAGGTTGACCATATCGCGCGTGACGCTGGCCGGAGGATTAGCCTCGGCCCTGTTCTGGCCGCTTGGCGCCTGGCTGCTGACGCGGATGGACTGGCGGCACGCGCTGCTGGTCTACGCCCTGTTTGGCCTGCTTAGCGCTCTTCTGTTGTGGAAAATGCCGAATACCAAATTACCGTTGCCGGTAAGGGTGAAAAAAAACCAGCAGCAGTCAAAGCATGATAGACGTCCGGCCCTGCTGTACGCGTCGTTGATTGCGCTGGTTACCTTTGTATCCAACGGCACGTCAACGCATCTTCCCGAGTTCATCGCCAGCGTTGGGCTCCCTGTCGCGGTGGGAATGCTATGGGGAATTGGACAAACCGGCGCGCGCTTTCTCGAAGTGGCATCCGGCTACGCGCTCACACCGCTGCGGCTAACGATATTGACGACCTCGCTGATGCCGCTCTGCTTTGCGCTTGGACTGAGCAGCGCTTTTCTGTCGTGGGCGGCCGGCGGATTTGTACTGGGTTACGGCGCGATCAACGGCCTGACCACCGTGTTTAAGGCCACTTTACCGCTGCAGCTCTTTGCCGCCGAGGATTATGCCCGGCTAACCGGCATTCTGTTGATTCCCGCACAACTGCTGGCCGCCATATCGCCGTTTACCTACGCATGGATTAATCATTATCTTGGGATGTCAGGCTGCTTAGCGGTCTCTGCCGCTTTGTCCCTGGTGGTAGCAGGGTTAGCAATAATGATTGCTATCAATCAATACAGACTAACAGCGACCATTCGGTAAGCTGAATTGACGGGAAATGGCGCCAATAAACCAGAGACTCTTACTTAACCACAGGATTAAATTTGTCTATAACGTCCCCTCTGCCATCTCTATTAAAAAAGGTCAACGTGGAATCGCCAATAGAGATTAAAAAATCAGCAGAATAAAACTATATAAGATTACAAGGAAGATATTATATATTTATTCTGCTAAAAAACTTCTAAAATCCGCCGCCCAGAAGATAGCCCCCTCAGACTAATGCGAAAAAATAAAAAACCAATGTTACATATAGTAATTAAATCTGATTTTATTGCAGCCACTTACTCCACAAACCATCAAGGTAAAATAAAAACAATTTAGTATCAATAAGTTACAGTGAATCAAAAAAACAACCACTCCGGTAATTCAATATCCCTGTCTCTAAACCTGTAGTACATATATTTCTTTTTTGATACCTTACGCCTATTAGTAATTTGGTCCATGGAGGACACCTTGAAAAAGCTTCCAGTAATTATAATCACGCTATCTGTACTCTTTTTACAGGGGTGCGCTAAACCAATTAAAAAAAGCCCCGAAAAGCTGAGAGAGCAACCGCCAAAAATGTTGAAATTTCAACGTTGCATTACTGATGCTAAAACCTTATCCCAGTTAGATAGTAAATATGAGAAAAGCACCAAAGAGCTGTATACCTTAGTTAATAATGCAAAATTTTATGCGTCTATAGCCGATGAGTCATCGACAAACGTAAGTTCAACAATAACGCCATTTTTTGATTATAAATTAAATGAAATATGTAACAACATATCTCTTATGTTAATTGAAGAATTTCAAAAAAATACTATTAATTCGATCAACAAAGCCAAGAGCTAGAAACAAGGATGTTTGATTTCATATGACAAAATTAAACAAACTAACAATTGCTTCATTATTAGTGTTCATTGCCCTAAATAAAACAGCATCAGCTGAACAAAGCGAGTTTCTTAACGCCATAAAAAATATAAACTTACAGAGTATTGGTGCAAATGAAACAGTAGAACCATCGGATAACAGATCGCAGAATATTAATAGTGAAGCCAGCATCAATGATAAGTTAGAACAAAAAATAAAAAACTCCAGATGAAGTATGAAAAACTATTGGGATCGTACAATGAAATAAAATTGAACGGTGGCTCTGGTAATGCGGAATCCCAAAAAACAACTATCTCCGTTCTCACTAATGAAAAGGATAAACTTAACGCTGAGAATACCGCGCTACGTAAGCAGCTAGCTGATGCCACGTCAACTCTTTCCGCCATGCGCAAGCAAGAAGAGCTGTCCTTCGCCAGTCAGAAAAAAGAACTGAGCTCTCTGGGC
>NZ_KV793429.1:0-126420 GCF_001808475.1 Klebsiella sp. HMSC09D12
GAAGTGACAAGGGGAAATTTCAAAAAACTTTTCAACCGCCTCTTTTTTCATCATTACGCCGTGTAATGTAGCAAAAAAGCGGCGTTTTGCCGTTTTAACCAACGAAGCACGCCGCCAGATGGCATACTGATAAGGTAAAAAAGAGAAAGGAACGGCATTTATGTCTTTAAGCGCACAGCAGTTGGCGGCACAAAAGAACATCTCCTGGGTATTAGCGGAGAAACTAGCTCAAAAAATCCTGACCGGGGAATACCCGCCAGAAAGTATCCTTCCCGGAGAGATGGAACTGGGTGAGCAGTTTGGCGTGAGCCGTACGGCCGTGCGTGAAGCGGTTAAAACGCTTGCTGCGAAAGGGATGCTTTTACCTCGTCCACGGATCGGAACGCGGGTGATGCCCCGCAGCAGCTGGAACTTTCTCGATAAAGAACTACTCGCATGGTGGTTAACGGAAGATAATTTCGCTGAAGTTGTCGGCCATTTCCTCGTTATGCGCGAAAGCCTGGAGCCCCAAGCCTGTTTTCTGGCGTCAACCTCAGGCACGCCGGAGCAGAAGGCTCAACTCAACGCTTTGATGGAGGAGATGGTTGAGCTAAAGAGGAACTTTCAGCGCGAGCGCTGGATTGAGGTCGATATGGCCTGGCATGAACATATATATGAAATGAGCGGCAATCCTTTCCTGACCTCTTTCGCTTCTTTATTTCATTCGGTTTACCACACCTACTTCACTTCGATTACCCAAAATGAAGTGGTGAAGCTGGATCTCCATCAGGCAATCGTTGATGCCATTCTGGATAGCGACGGCTTGCGAGCGCTGAGCGCCTGCCAGGCGTTGTTGAGTGCCCCCAACCATTCCGACAAATAGTAAAGGTATCGAATGACCAAAAAGAAAGCCCGCAGTATGGCCGGGCTGCCATGGATCGCAGCGATGGCTTTTTTTATGCAGGCGCTTGACGCTACCATTCTGAATACGGCCCTTCCCGCTATCGCCCATAGCCTTAACCGTTCACCGCTTGCGATGCAATCGGCCATTATCAGCTACACGTTGACAGTAGCCATGCTTATCCCGGTCAGCGGTTGGCTGGCCGACCGCTTCGGCACGCGGAAAGTATTTATCATCGCCGTCAGCCTGTTTACCCTCGGTTCCCTGGCCTGCGCGCTTTCCAACTCCCTGATGGAACTGGTTATCTTCCGCGTCATTCAGGGCATCGGCGGAGCGATGATGATGCCGGTTGCGAGGCTGGCGTTACTGCGCGCCTATCCGCGCAGCGAACTGCTGCCGGTACTCAACTTCGTCACCATGCCTGGCCTGGTCGGCCCTATCCTCGGCCCCGTGCTCGGCGGCGTACTGGTGACCTGGGCAAGCTGGCACTGGATATTCCTGATTAATATTCCCATCGGCATTATCGGAATCGTCTACGCTCGCAAGTACATGCCGGATTTCACCACGCCACGACGTCGCTTCGACACGCTCGGTTTTATCCTCTTTGGCCTGAGCCTGGTGCTGTTTTCCAGTGGAATCGAGCTGTTTGGCGAGAAGATTGTTGCCACCTGGATGGCTCTGGCCGTTATCGCCCTGAGCATCGTTTTAATGTGGGCCTATATTCGCCACGCTCGCCGTCATCCCACACCGCTCATTTCGCTATCCTTATTTAAGACGCATACCTTCTCTGTTGGGATCGCGGGAAACCTGGCCACGCGCCTGGGCACCGGCTGCGTTCCGTTCCTGATGCCGCTGATGCTCCAGGTTGGCTTCGGGTATCCGGCGATTATTGCTGGCTGCATGATTGCGCCTACGGCTATCGGTTCCATTATTGCGAAATCAACCGTCACCCAGATACTTCGCTGGTTCGGCTACCGTAAAACGCTGGTTGGGGTCACGGTATTCATCGGCCTGATGATTGCTCAGTTTTCGCTGCAATCTCCGGATCTGTCGATCTGGATGCTGCTGCTGCCGCTATTCGTTCTGGGGATGGCGATGTCCACTCAGTTCACCTCAATGAACACCATCACGCTCGCCGATTTAACCGATGAAAACGCCAGCAGCGGCAACAGCATGCTGGCCGTTACTCAGCAACTCTCTATCAGTCTCGGGGTCGCCGTTAGCGCGGCGGTGCTGAGGTTTTATGAAGGATTTGATAGCGCAAATACCATTGAGCAATTTCATTACACCTTTATTACCATGGGGGCTATCACCGTGGTATCGGCGCTGGTATTTACCTTATTAAGAGCAAAAGATGGCCGCAACCTGATTAAGGAGCGGCATAAGCGTTAGGCTGAGCCACGAACCACCAGCTCAGGCGTTAACTGTACGCGCTGCTGTTTTTGTCCCGGATCGGCCATGCGGTGAATCAGCACATCGATGGCCAGTTCGCCCAGCTCATCTTTCGGTTGATGAATTGTGGTTAGCGGCGGCGTCATATAGCGCGCCAGTTCGATGTCGTCATAACCCACCAGCGCCATGTCCTGCGGAATACGCAGGCCGCTCTGGTAAAGGGCCTGATAGGCGCCCACCGCCATCGCATCGTTACCGACAAATACTGCCTGCGGTAGCTCTGACAGCGTCAGCAGCGTCTGCATGGCGCTGAATCCGCCGCCAAATTCAAAATCGCTGCTAATCACATATCCTTCCGGTACCGCAAGTCCGGCTCGAGTCATCGCAGCCTGATATCCCTCCAGGCGCAATCGGGCTGGCGTTTTATCCAGCGGACCTGCGATACAGGCAATCCGACTATAGCCCTGGTCAATCAGATACTGGGTCGCCATATCGCCGCCGAGCAGAGAGTTATCCTGAATCAGATCGCTATCGCCGTCGAACGGCGCCCAGTCCATCATCACCGTCGGTACAGAAGGATAGCGCTGCATAATTTCCGGCGAAGGCTGATGAGTTTCAGTGCACAACAGGAGTAAACCATCGACGCGCTTTTGCATCAGCGTCTCAAGATTACGGTTCATCCGCTGCTCATCGCCTTCGGTATTACACAGCACCAGGCTATAGCCTCGCTCAAAGCAGCTACGTTCCACGCCGCGCACTAGCTCCGAATAAAACGGGTTGGTACTGGCGGTAATAAGCATGCCTATGGTGCGGGTTTGGTTTAATTTAAGGCTGCGCGCCAGCGCAGACGGCGCGTAGTTCAGGCTTTTAATCGCGGCATCGACTTTAGCGGTAATTGCTTCGCTAACGAAACGATCTTTGTTGATGACATGAGAAACCGTCGAAGTGGAAACGCCCGCTATGCGGGCTACATCCTTCATGGTGGCCAAGCGTTACCCCTGTTGACGTAAAAATTCGTCTATTTCTTTTCGCCAGGGCACGGAGGGCTGGGCCCCTTTGCGGGTGACGGCGATAGCGGCGGCGGCATGGGCAAAACGAATCGCCTGCGCCAGTTCACTACCTTCAAGCAGCGCGGTGACCAGCGCACCATTAAAGGTATCGCCAGCGGCTATGGTATCTACCGCCTGCACTTTAAAGCCGGGCACCCGACGACCTTCACCTTCGCAGCTGGCCCATACGCCACGGCTGCCAAGGGTAATGATCACCGTACCGATACCTTTATCATGGAGCACTTTGGCGGCTTTTGCCGCATCATCGTCGCTTTCCACGCGCACGCCGGTGAGCTTTTCCGCTTCGGTCTCGTTAGGGGTAATGATATCTACCAGCGTGAGCAGCTCATCGGGCAATTCACGTGCCGGCGCCGGATTGAGGATGACTGAGGTTTGATTCTGGTGAGCGATTTTCGCCGCGGCCAGTACGCTTTCCAGCGGTGATTCCAGCTGCATCAGCAGCGCCTGCGCGCCAGCAATACGCTCTTTTTCCGCATCAACCTGCGCAACGGAGAGCGCGGCATTAGCACCGGCATGAATACCGATAGTATTCTCACCTTCAGCGTTAACAAAAATCAGCGCCACGCCGGTTGATTCTCCGGTGACGGCTCTGACCGGCGAAACGTCAATATTGTCGCTTTCCAGCTGGTGACGAACGCGCTCGCCAATGTCGTCATCGCCGGTACAGGCGATAAAGGAAATATTAGCCCCGCTGCGTCCGGCAGCAACGGCCTGGTTTGCGCCCTTACCGCCAAAAGCGACCTGATAGTGATGACCGGTAACGGTTTCACCAGGCGTTGGGAAGGCGTCGAGATTCAGGATGTGATCGGCGTTGATACTGCCAAGGACGACAAGTTTGCCTGCGGTTTTCATAATCAATATTCCCGGAAAGCGCGCCACCGGGATCCGGTGGCGCATGCCCTGCTTTTCTTTATTATGTTGTCCCTCGGACCGTCGCCGATCCGAATCGCACATTATTGCTTAATGACCAGTTTCAACTCAACCGGGTAGCTGGTATCCACTTTTTCGCCCTTCAGCACTTTATCGGCGGTCTCAACGCCTTTAACGCCGATCTGCTCCGGTAGCTGGGCGATGGTCGCAGCCAGTTTGCCACTATTAACCGCTTTTTCGCCATCCGGCGTGCCGTCAAATCCAACAACCATCACATCAGATTTGCCTGCCGTTTGTAGCGCACGCAGCGCGCCCAGCGCCATTTCATCGTTCTGGGCAAATACCGCCTGCACATCAGGATGCGCCGTCAGCAGGTTCTGCATGACGTTCAGACCCTTGGTACGGTCAAAATCTGCCGGCTGGCTGGCCAGTACGTTAAACTTGTGCGCAGCAACGGCCTGCTGGAAACCTTCACCACGTTCGCGCGCCGCGGAGGTCCCGGCAATGCCTTGTAGTTCAATGATCTTCGCGCTTTCGCCGACTTTCTTCGCGATATAGTCGCCGGCCATCTTACCGCCCAGCACGTTGTCAGATGCAATATGGCTTACCACGTCGCCTTTTGACGCCTGACGGTCGAGGGTGATAACCGGAATTTTCGCCTGATTAGCCAGCTTCACGGCGTTACCCACCGCATCGGAATCCGTAGGGTTGATCAGCAGCAGTTTGGTGCCACGAACGGTTAAATCCTGAACGTTAGCCAACTCTTTGGCCGGGTTATTCTGGGAGTCCAGTACCACCAGGTTATAGCCAAGTTTGTCCGCTTCTTTTTGCGCGCCATCCTTCAGCGAGACAAAGAACGGGTTGTTAAGGGTAGAGATAACCAGAGCGATAGTATCTTTTGCCATCGCGTTTGCGCTTACGGTCGCACTTAACGCTACAGCAGAGACCAGGGTCGCCAGTTTTTTCATATTCATAGTTAAGATGTCCTGTAGAGTTCTCAGTTACTGCTTCTTGTTATCTACCAGTACCGCCAGCAAAATGACCACCGCTTTCACGATCATCTGGTAATAGGATGAAACGCCTAATAAATTCAGGCCGTTGTTCAGAAAGCCAAGGATCAACGCACCAATCAGCGTGCCGACAATACGGCCTTTACCGCCCGCGAGGCTGGTACCACCGAGCACCACCGCCGCAATCGCATCCAGTTCATATCCTGTGCCCGCCGTCGGCTGCGCGGAAGAGAGACGCGCGACCTCAATAATCCCGGCCAGCGAGGCCAGCATGCCGCACAAAGAATAGACGATGATTTTAACTTTATTCACGCTGATGCCGGAAAGGCGCGTTGCCGCCTCGTTACCGCCGAGCGCATAAATATAACGGCCCAGGCGAGTATGGTGCAGCATGTACCAGGCGGCCAGGAAAACGATCGCCATAATCCACACCGGCGTTGGGATCCCCAGCGGACGACCAATCCCGAACCAGCCGAACAGATCGGCGTTGTCGGTAAAGCCGGTATTTACCGGGCTTCCATTGGTATACACCATCGTCACGCCGCGCAGCAGCAGCATCATGACCAGCGTAGCGATAAATGCCTGCACGCGCCCTTTCGCCACAATCACGCCGGTCACGGCGCCGATAGCCGCGCCTAATGCCAGCGCAGCGGCCACGGCCACCAGCGCGTTGACCTCAATCCCGACAATTGAAGCAGCAACCGCGCCGGTCAGAGCCAGCAGAGAACCGACGGACAGGTCGATACCCGACGTCAGGATAACCAGCGTCATCCCTACCGCCATAATGGCGTTAACTGAAGTCTGCTGCAGAATATTGAACAGGTTATTCACGGTAAAAAAGTTGGGGCTCATGGTCGAGACAATCGCAATCAGCACCAGCAGGGCAATCAGCGATTTTTGCTCCATCAGCCACGCTTTTGTGAAGTAGCGACGACCAGAAACAGCCGGGTTATTCATCTTTTTTACTCCTGATTCACACGATTAAGCTTGCCCACAGCGGCAGCCATCAATACTTCCTGGGTGGCCTGCTCGCGTGTGAATTCACCGCCGAGATGCCCTTCATGCATCACCATGATGCGATCGCTCATGCCCAGCACTTCCGGCATCTCCGAAGAGACCAGAATGATGCTCAGACCTTCGGCTTTGAACTGATTAATCAGCTGGTAGATCTCTTTCTTCGCCCCGACGTCGACGCCGCGGGTCGGCTCATCAAGGATCAATACCTTCGGGCGGGTCATCAACCCGCGGGCTATCGCGACCTTCTGCTGATTACCGCCGGAAAGTAGCCCAATGGCCTGCTCCATCGAAGGCGTTTTCACGTTAAACAGGCGGATAAAATCACTCACCGCCTGTTGTTCATCTTTGTGCTTGAGACTACCGCCGCCGCGGCTGAAGTAACGCAGCGCGGTCAGCGACATGTTCTCTTTAACCGACATGCCGAGCACTAAACCGTCGCGCTTACGGTCTTCTGAGATGTAGACGATTCCGTTGGCCAGACCATCCTGCGGGGAGCGCGTAACAACTTCGCGTCCATCCAGCGTGACCGAACCGCTGCTGCGCGGCAGCGCACCGTACAGTACCTTCATCAGCTCGGTGCGCCCGGCGCCCATCAGCCCGGCGACGCCGAGAATCTCGCCCTGACGCAGAATAAAGGAGATATTTTCCACGCCCGAACCGCACAGGTTGTCGACCTTAAGACGAACAGCGCCCGGGGCTTTGTCCAGATGCGGGTACTGATCTTCCAGCTTACGGCCGACCATCATCTCAATCAGCAGATCTTCATCCAGACTGGCCACTTCACGCTCGGCGATAAACTGCCCATCGCGAAATACCGTGACGTCATCGCAAATCTCGAAGATCTCTTTCATACGGTGGGAGATATAGACAATACCGCGCCCCTGCGATTTCAGTTCGCGGATTACGCGGAACAGGGATTCGGTCTCGGTGTCAGTCAACGCATCGGTGGGCTCATCCATAATGATGACCTTCGACTCAAAGCTCAGCACCTTAGCGATCTCAACCATTTGCTGATCGCCTATCGATAAATCCCCCACCAGCTTCTGGCTGTTAAAACGCAGATTCAGCTTTGCCAGCAGCTTATCGGCTTCGGCGTACATCGTTTTCCAGTCTATTTTGCCAAAGCGATTCACAAATTCACGGCCGAGGAAAATGTTCTCGGCGATCGTCAATTGGGGGATCAGGTTTAGCTCCTGGTGGATGATGCCAATTCCGGCTTCCTGAGAAGATTTGGGACCGTTGAAGGTGGTCTCTTTACCCAACCACAGCAGCGAACCGGCATCGCGGGAGTAAATGCCGGTCAACACTTTCATCATCGTGGATTTACCGGCGCCGTTTTCCCCGACCAGCGCCATCACGCGGCCCGGATATACGTTTAGCGAGGCGCCGGAGAGCGCCTTGACGCCAGGGAACGATTTATCGATCCCTTTTAATTGCAATAAGGCTTCCATAGCGGCGACCTCAGAACGTCACGCCGGCACAGAGAATAACGTTCGCATACGGGGAACATTCCCCGCTGCGAATCACCGCCTGACTATCTGCGGTTTCTTTTTTGAACTGCTCATGGCTGGTGTAACGAATTTCAATGGTGTTTCCCTGGTGTTGCTGCAGCTGCTCAAGATGATTGAGCAACGTCGCGTGGAGCTGCGGATTAAGCGTTTTAATCTCTTCCGCGAGGATAGCCGCTTCAACCTGCATTTCGCTAGTCACCACCTCCAGAACCTGCATAAAGGAGGGCACCCCGTGGGTTAACGCCATATCGATACGTGCGCTGCTGCGGGGAACAGGTAACCCGGCATCGCAAACTACCAGCGTATCGGTATGACCCAGGCGGGAGATGACCGACGAAATTTCAGCATTGAGGACGGTACCTTTTTTCATTTTCTCTTTTACTCCACTAGCGAAACGTTTCGCTGGTATAAGTATTAGCAATAAGAGAACAGAAAACCATCACCAGATGTGAGAATTGTGATCGTCATCGAAACGTTTCGCAAGTCTGAAGAGTTAAAGCCAGAAGCGTTCAAATAAACAAAAAGCCCTTCATCAAGAAGGGCTTTAGCGCATCAGATTTCAACCTGGGTGCCGAGCTCAATAACCCGATTCGGCGGGATTTCGAACTGGTCAGGCGCTCGCAGAGCGTTGCGCTGCAGCAGAAGATAAAGCTTGCCGCGCAGGCGCAGGTACCATGGCCGCTTGCCGATGATCAGCGACTCATGAGACATAAAGAAGGAGGTCTCCATCATCCGGCAGCTCAGGCCTTCCAGCCCACAGCGGTGGAAAACTTCTTCGACATTCGGCGTTTCCCGCCAGCCGTAGCTGGCTACGACGCGCCAGAACGACGGCGAAATCTGCTCAATCTGTACGCGACGAACGTTATGCACGTACGGCGCATCTTCAGTACGCAGCGTGAGCAAAATCACCCGCTCGTGCAGCACCTTATTATGCTTAAGGTTATGCAACAGCGCGAAAGGAATGACGTTCAGCGCCCGCGACATATAGACGGCGGTACCCGGAACGCGGACCGGCGGCGATTTCTCCAGAGAAGAGATCATCGCTTCCAGAGAATTACCGTGCTCATGCATCCGACGCAGAAGGCGGAAACGCTCGCTTTTCCAGGTGGTCATGATGGTAAACATCACCAGGCCGAGGGTCAGAGGCAGCCAGCCGCCGGAGACGATTTTATCGAGGTTCGCGGAGAAGAGCGGGATATCAATGCACATAAAGGCAACCAGCAGCAGCGCCACAACGAACTTATTCCAGTGCCAGTTTTGACGCGCTACCGTCGTGAACAGAATGGTGGTCAGCACCATCGTCCCCGTCACCGCAATACCGTAGGCCGCCGCCAGATTCGAGGAGTGCTCAAAGTTAACAATGACGATGACCACCGAGATATAGAGCAGCCAGTTGATAAACGGAATATAAATCTGCCCGGACTCCATTTCCGAAGTATGAATAATCCGCATCGGCGACAGGTACCCCAGGCGCACCGCCTGCCGGGTTAGCGAGAAGACGCCAGAGATAACCGCCTGTGAAGCGATAACCGTCGCCAGGGCGGCAATAATCAGCATGGGAATGAGCGCCCACTCGGGCGCCAGCAGAAAGAACGGGTTTTTAATCGCTTCCGGGTGTTTGAGCAGCAGCGCGCCCTGACCAAAGTAGTTAAGCACCAGTGAAGGCAGTACTACCGAAAACCAGGCCAGGCGAATCGGCAGTTTACCAAAATGCCCCATATCCGCGTACAGCGCCTCCACGCCGGTAATCGACAGCACTACCGCGCCCAGCGCCACAAACGAGACGGTTTTATATTCGAGGAAAAAGTGTACCGCCCAGTAAGGATTCAGCGCCTGCAGCACTTCCGGGTTAGCAAAGATACTGCGCGCGCCCAGTACCGCCAGCAGCAGGAACCAGATCAGCATAATCGGCGCGAACAGCTTACCGACCATGCTGGTACCGTGCTTTTGAATGGCAAATAGCAGCGTCAGAACGATGATGGATATGGGAACCACCCAGGTATCCAGGTCCGGGGCGATAATTTCCAGCCCCTCTATCGCCGACATCACCGAGATGGCAGGCGTAATCACCACCTCGCCATAAAAGAAGCTGCCGCCGATAAGCCCAAGGATCACCAGGATGGAGGTTGCGCGCGCGGAGGTGTTTCGCCCCGCCAGCGACATTAACGTCAGGATCCCGCCTTCGCCGGCATTGTCTGCCCGCATCACGAAGGTGATGTATTTGAGTGATACGGTGAGAATTAATAGCCAGAAAATGAGCGACAGGAAGCCAAAAACAGCATCACGCTCAACGCCAAAGCCAAACTGGCCGGACAGACATTCACGAAGTGTATACAGTGGACTGGTACCGATATCGCCGTATACCACGCCGATTGCCGCCAGCGTTATTGCCGGCAGCGATTGCTTATTATCAGTGCTCATAGACTAGTCTTTTCGTTTATAAAACAAATGTGTGCCTAGTCCCTTGGCCCACAAAAAGCGCACAGTATGCACGATTATTTGCTGAATCGTACCCCTAACTGACATCATCTTAACCTGACTCAAAGAAAATAAATCGATTCTTCAGGCTATTACCACCCCTAAGCAAACATCTATACTCGACCTAACAACGACATTCTAAAAAGCACGCAACTCTATTATGGCTCAATCACATTTACTGGCAGAAAGAATTTCCCGGCTCAGCGCCGCTCTGGAAAAAGGACTCTTCGAACGCAGCCACGCCATTCGCCTTTGCCTGCTTGCCGCACTCAGCGGCGAGAGCGTTTTTCTGCTGGGTCCACCGGGCATTGCCAAAAGTCTGATCGCCCGACGCCTAAAATTCGCCTTCCAGCAGGCTCGCGCATTTGAGTACCTGATGACGCGTTTTTCCACGCCGGAAGAAGTTTTTGGCCCGCTCTCCATTCAGGCGCTAAAAGATGAAGGACGCTACGAGCGTTTGACCGCGGGTTATCTTCCGGAAGCCGAAATTGTTTTCCTCGATGAGATCTGGAAAGCTGGCCCGGCGATCCTCAATACGCTGCTGACGGCAATAAACGAACGTCATTTCCGCAACGGGGCAACCGAAGAAAAAATCCCTATGCGCCTGCTGGTGGCGGCGTCGAACGAACTCCCCGAAGCAGACAACAGCCTGGAGGCGCTATACGATCGGATGCTTATCCGTTTATGGCTGGATAAGGTTCAGGATAAAACCAACTTCCGCTCAATGCTGATAAGCCAGCAGGACGAGAACAGTAACCCCGTCCCGGCGAATCTACAGGTCAGCGACGAGGAGTTTCAGCAATGGCAGCAGGATATCGGCAGCGTTAAGCTGCCGGACAGCGTTTTTGAACTTATTTTCCAGCTGCGCCAGCAGTTAGATACGCTGCCGAACGCGCCGTACGTCTCAGATCGTCGGTGGAAAAAAGCCATTCGTCTGCTGCAGGCCAGCGCCTTTTTCAGCGGCCGCGACACTATCGCGCCAATAGACCTGATCCTGCTGAAAGATTGCCTGTGGCACAATATTGAGACGATGAACCTGATGTCCGCGCAGCTGGAGACCTTAATGACCAGCCACGCCTGGCAGCAGCAGGCGATGCTCACTCGCCTGGGGTCGATTATCCAACGACGTATTCAGCTTCAACAGCAGCAAAGCGATAAAACCGCGCTAAAAGTAAACCGTCTTGGCGGTATGTTCAGCCGTAAACCTCATTATGAACTGCCCGCTGAAGTTCAGGAGCCCACGTTGACGCTGCTCCTCCAGCAGCCGCTTAAGCTGCACGACCTGGAAGTGATTCATATTACGTTTGTTCGTGAAGAGCTTGCTCACTGGCTGGAGAAAGGGGGTGAGATTCGCGGCAAGCTCAACGGTATTGGTTTTGCCCAGCCGCTGAATATGGATGTCGATACCAGCCAGCATCTGGTCGTGCGCGATGTCAGCTTACAGGGGTCGCGACTTTCCCTGCCCGGTAGCGAATCGCGGGAAAATATGCCGGCCGAAATCCGGCAGCAGCTGGAAGCGCTGGACGACGAATGGCATCAGCAACATAACCGCTTCAGCGAACAGCAGAAATGTCTGTTTATTCCCGGTGAGTGGCTGGGACGCATTGAGGCCAGCCTGCAGGACGTCGGAGCGCAGATTAAACAGGCGCGTCAGTCATGACGCTGGACATGCTGAATGTCATGCTGGCAGTCGGCGAAGAGGGTATGATCGATGAGATGCTGCTGGCGCTGCTGGCGGCACCTCAACTGGCGGTATTCTTTGAAAAATTCCCGCGCCTAAAAAATATTATCGCCGCCGACATTCCGCGCTGGCGGGAAGCGGTCAGATCGCGACTTAAAGAGACCAATATCCCCCCCGAGCTGGATGCGGAGGTTCAGTGTTATCAGCAATCACAGCGGCTTTCTACCTCGCAGTTTATCGTCCAGCTTCCGCAAATTTTGAGCCAGCTGCATAAGCTGCACTCCCCTTTTGCCAGCCAGGCCCAGCAGCTGGTGGATAACAACAGCACCTTTACGCCAGCGCTGCACACGTTATTCCTCCAGCGCTGGCGCTTGAGTCTGGTGGTGCAGGCAACCTCACTTAATCAGCAACTGCTGGATGAAGAGCGCGATCAGCTACTGATCGAAGTTCAGGAACGCATGACCCTCAGCGGCCAGCTGGAGCCGGTGCTGGTGGAAAATGACAATGCGGCGGGACACCTGTGGGACATGAGCGCTGGCGAGCTGAAGCGAGGCGACTATCAGCTGATCGTGCGCTACGGCGACTTTCTAAGCCAACAACCCGAGCTCATGCAGCTCGCTGAACAGCTGGGACGCTCACGTGAAGCGAAAGCGGTGCCGAAAAAAGATGCGCCGATGGAAACCTTTCGCAGCCTGGTGCGCGAACCGGCCACCGTACCGGAACAGGTGGACGGGCTTCAGCAGAGCGACGATATTCTGCGTTTGTTGCCGCCAGAGCTGGCTACCCTCGGTATCACCGAGCTGGAGTTCGAGTTCTATCGTAAGCTGGTTGAAAAGCAGCTGCTGACCTATCGGCTTCACGGCGATGCGTGGAAAGAAAAGATCACCGAACGGCCGGTCACTCGCCAGGATTTTGATGAACAGCCGCGCGGACCCTTTATCGTCTGCGTCGATACTTCCGGCTCAATGGGCGGTTTTAATGAACAGTGCGCCAAGGCGTTTTGTCTGGCGCTAATGCGGGTCGCTCTGGCGGATAACCGCCGCTGCTTTATTATGCTGTTTTCCAGCGAGGTGGTGCATTACGAACTTACCGGTCCGCAGGGGCTGGAACAGGCGATCCGCTTTCTGAGCCAGCGCTTCCGTGGCGGCACCGATCTGGCCAGCTGTTTCCGGGCAGTGATTGAGCGTATGCAGAATCCGCAGTGGATCGATGCCGATGCGGTAGTCATTTCAGATTTTATCGCACAGCGCTTGCCGGATGAGGTGATCAATAAGGTGGGAGAGCTACAGCATAAACATCAGCATCGCTTTCATGCGGTGGCGATGTCGGTACACGGCAAGCCCGGTATTATGCGCATTTTCGATCATATCTGGCGCTTTGATACCGGGCTGCGTAGCCGCCTGCTGCGACGCTGGCGGCGTTAATCACGCATTAAAGAAGAGCGGCAACGCTTTGACGAACCTGTGTCGGCCATACGCCGCACTGTACCTGGCCGATATGGTCAAGCTGCAGGAGCAGCATCGTCAGACGAGACTGACCAATGCCGCCGCCGATAGTCTGCGGCATCTCTCCGCGCAGCAGCGCCTGGTGCCATTCCAGCTTCAGGCGATCTTCATCACCGGTAATCGCAAGCTGGCGCTTCAGCGCTTCGGCATCCACGCGGATCCCCATTGAAGAGAGCTCGAAGGCATCTTCCAGAACCGGGTTCCATACCAGAATATCGCCGTTCAGACCGGCATAGCCTTCAGCAGCCGGCGTGCTCCAGTCATCATAATCCGGCGCGCGAACATCGTGGCGCTGACCATCGGAAAGCTTGCCGCCGATGCCGATCAGGAATACAGCCCCCAGCTCTTTAGCAATCGCCCGTTCACGACCTTTGGCATCAAGATCCGGATAGCGACTTAAAAGCTCCTCGCTATGAACAAACTGGATCGTCTCCGGCAGAAACGGCTTGAGGCCAAATTCTTTACTGACGGCGTCTTCGGTAGCTTTGATCCCGGCATAGATCGCTTCAACGGTCGATTTCAGCGTTCCGCAGTGGCGTTCTCCGTCACCCATTACGCGCTCCCAGTCCCACTGGTCAACGTAAACGGAATGGATGGGCGTTAATCGGTCTTCATCGGGGCGAAGGGCCTTCATGTGCGTGTACAGCCCTTCGCCCGCGCTGAAGTCGTGTTGTCCCAGGGTTTGACGCTTCCACTTCGCCAGTGAATGAACCACTTCGAACTGGGCGTCTGGCAGTGTTTTCACTTTAACCTGAACCGCTTTTTCGCAACCAGAAAGGTTATCCTGAGTTCCATCGCCCACGCGGCTTAAGATCGGCGCCTGAACTTCGATCAGGCCGAGCTTCTCTTCAAGCTGACGGGAAAAGTGTGACTTAACGAAACTAATCTGGCGTTGTTTTGCGATGTATGCGGTTTTCATTTTTTATAACTCCTGCGTCCTGTTGCCATTGATTAAGCAACAAAACAGCGCTGCAATTCAATAATCCCACAACAAAAAGCCAGCATCGATTTTGATTCATTAAAATTCGAGGCTAAAATAGAAAGATTCGTCAAACTTCATAAGAAAAACCTATGGAAAATTATCAGATCGACAATCTGGACCGCGGCATCCTTGAGGCCTTAATGGCCAACGCGCGCACCGCTTATGCTGAACTGGCAAAACAGTTTGGCGTCAGTCCGGGAACCATTCACGTTCGCGTGGAGAAGATGAAGCAGGCCGGAATTATCACTGGCGCACGGATTGACGTGAGCCCAAAGCAGCTGGGCTACGATGTGGGATGTTTTATCGGCATCATTCTGAAAAGCGCCAAAGACTATCCCTCGGCGCTGGCGAGGTTAAACAGTCTGGATGAGGTTACCGAAGCGTACTACACCACCGGGCACTACAGTATCTTTATAAAAGTCATGTGCCGATCGATCGATGCGCTCCAGCATGTACTTATCAACAAGATCCAAACAATTGATGAAATTCAGTCCACCGAAACGCTGATCGTGCTGCAAAACCCGATCATGCGTACCATCCGCCCGTGAACGGACTATTTAATCCCACATTTTTCCACAGGTAGATCCCAGCTCGCTCACAGCGTACAATACGCCACTCTGGAAAAGTGGAGCGGGCGATCATGGCAGAGATAACTCTTATCAGCGGCAGTACGCTGGGTAGCGCAGAATATGTGTCAGAACATCTGGCGGAAAAGCTGGAAGAGGCTGGTCACAGCACGACTATTCAGCACGGCCCGCTGATTGACGATCTACAGGCGGAAGGGATCTGGCTGGTTATCTCTTCTACTCATGGCGCCGGCGACATTCCCGATAACCTGCTGCCTTTTTATGAAGCGCTTCAGGAAAAGCAGATCGACCTTTCTGCGGTCCATTTTGGCGCAGTCGGTATCGGTAGTCGTGAATATGACACCTTCTGCGGAGCGATTGATAAGCTGGAGTCGGCGCTGAAGGCCTGCGGGGCAAAACAGATTGGCGAAACGCTAAAAATTAACGTCCTCGAACATGAAATTCCGGAAGATCCGGCTGAGGTCTGGCTGGGATCCTGGCAAAAATTGCTCTGAGAATTGTAAAGATCATACTTTCTTCTGTGGATAACTATGCTTAAAAGCTTGGATCAACCGGTAGTTATCCAAAGTATAACCGTAGACTGATTTTTGTGCTGTGTATAACCCTTCATTTTGATCCCAGCTTATACGGACCAGGATCACCGATCATTCACAGAAAGCGATCCTTCTTAAACGATTGATCTTAAATCTTGGATCCGACTTATCCACAAGACAAGCCGATCCTAATAAGAGATCACAATAAAACAGATCTCTAAATAAAAGATCTTCTTTTTAATACTCAGGATCCCGGCGCTTTCTCGAAAGGCGAAAGTTGAGTAGAATCCACGGCCCGGGCTTCAATCCATTTTCAAACCGCTTTATGCGAGGCATACCACCATGTTTTATCAGGATCCTTTTGACGTCATCATCATTGGCGGGGGTCATGCAGGCACTGAGGCCGCAATGGCCGCAGCGCGAATGGGTCAACAGACTCTGCTTTTGACACACAATATCGACACGCTAGGGCAAATGAGCTGTAACCCGGCGATTGGCGGCATTGGGAAAGGACACCTGGTAAAAGAAGTGGATGCGCTTGGCGGCCTGATGGCGAAGGCCATTGACCATGCCGGTATCCAGTTTAGGATACTAAACGCCAGCAAAGGCCCAGCCGTACGGGCGACTCGCGCTCAGGCCGATCGCGTGCTTTATCGGCAAGCCGTACGCACGGCCCTGGAGAATCAGCCTAATTTGATGATCTTCCAGCAGGCCGTTGAAGATCTGATTGTGGAGAACGATCGCGTGGTGGGTGCTGTTACCCAGATGGGGCTTAAATTCCGCGCCAAAGCGGTAGTGCTGACCGTAGGGACATTCCTCGACGGTAAGATCCATATCGGACTCGATAACTACAGCGGCGGTCGCGCTGGCGATCCTCCGTCGATCCCGCTGTCTCGCCGTTTACGTGAACTGCCGCTACGCGTCAGCCGCCTGAAAACCGGTACCCCACCGCGTATTGATGCGCGGACCATTGATTTCAGCGTTCTGGCTCAGCAGCACGGCGACGATCCAATGCCGGTTTTCTCGTTTATGGGGAATGCTTCCCAGCACCCGCGTCAGGTACCGTGCTATGTCACGCATACCAACGAGAAAACCCACGATGTGATCCGCAATAACCTCGATCGTAGCCCGATGTATGCCGGCGTGATTGAAGGGATCGGCCCTCGCTACTGTCCTTCGATCGAAGACAAGGTGATGCGTTTTGCCGATCGCAATCAGCATCAGATCTTCCTCGAGCCGGAAGGACTGACGTCGAACGAAATTTATCCAAATGGCATCTCCACCAGCCTGCCGTTTGATGTCCAGATGCAAATCGTCCGCTCAATGCAGGGGATGGAAAATGCAAAAATCGTTCGCCCCGGCTACGCTATCGAGTACGATTTCTTCGATCCGCGTGACCTGAAACCAACGCTGGAAAGTAAATTTATCCATGGCCTGTTTTTTGCGGGCCAGATTAACGGCACTACCGGTTATGAAGAAGCGGCCGCTCAGGGCCTGCTGGCAGGCCTGAACGCAGCCCGCTTCTCTGCCGAGAAAGAGGGATGGGCGCCGGGTCGCTCCCAGGCCTACCTTGGCGTCCTGGTGGACGATCTGTGTACGCTCGGCACCAAAGAGCCGTACCGCATGTTTACTTCACGTGCGGAATACCGCCTGATGCTGCGTGAAGACAACGCCGATCTGCGCCTGACTGAGCAAGGCCGTGAACTGGGCCTGGTAGATGATGAACGCTGGGCGCGTTTCAACGAGAAGCTTGAGAGTATTGAACGTGAACGTCAGCGCCTGAAATCCAGCTGGGTAAATCCGCTGGCGGAAAGCGCCGCTGAAGTTAACGCACAGCTGACGGCGCCTTTGTCTCGTGAAGCTAACGGTGAAGATTTGCTCCGTCGTCCGGAAATGACCTACGAACAGCTGGTGAAGATGTCGCCATTCTCGCCGGGTCTTGAAGACAAGCAGGCCGCGGAACAGGTTGAGATTCAGGTAAAATACGAAGGCTACATCGCGCGCCAGCAGGATGAGATTGAGAAACAGCAGCGCAATGAAAACACGTTGCTGCCTGCCACGCTTGATTATCGCCAGGTGAATGGGCTGTCGAACGAAGTCATTGCTAAGTTGAACGACCACAAGCCGTCTTCAATAGGGCAGGCATCGCGTATTTCCGGCATTACGCCTGCGGCAATCTCGATTTTGCTGGTGTGGTTGAAAAAGCAGGGAATGCTGCGCCGTAGCGCCTGACTTTCCCTGAACGATACATTTGGCGGATAGCGCATAAGATATCCGCCTGGTTTATATCCAGCCCGGTAAGCGCATCGCCTCCGGGCTCATTGTTTTTAAACAGGTACCGAACGTGATCAACAAACTTTCTCGTCTGCTTGATGAAGCGGGTATTTCACTTACCGATCACCAGAAAAATCAGCTGGTCGCCTATGTAGGCATGCTGGATAAGTGGAATAAGGCCTATAACCTTACCTCGGTTCGCGATCCGGATGAGATGCTGGTACGCCACATTCTCGATAGCATTGTTGTTGCGCCATACCTTAAAGGAACGCGTTTTATCGATGTGGGTACCGGACCGGGTCTGCCGGGGATCCCGCTGGCTATCGTACGCCCTGAATCTCATTTCACCCTGCTGGATAGCCTCGGTAAACGAGTACGTTTCCTGCGACAGGTCCAGCATGAGTTAAAACTGGATAACATCACGCCGGTACAAAGCCGCGTGGAAACGTTTCCGGCTGAACCGCCGTTTGATGGCGTGATCAGCCGCGCTTTTGCGTCGCTGAATGATATGGTGAGCTGGTGCCATCATTTACCGGCGCAGGACGGTCACTTCTATGCGCTCAAAGGGTTAGCGCAAGAAGATGAAATGGCCAATCTTCCGGAAGGGTTTGCCATTAGTGATGTTTTCGAACTGCATGTTCCTCAGCTGGATGGTGAGCGTCACCTTGTGGTGATCCAGCCAAAAATGATTTAATTTTTATCAAAAAATGTGAAAAAAAACCGGGTTGTGCATGTTACAAAAATAAAAGTCACAGCAGGGTAGCATCGGACAAGATTTAACCTTGTCGTTACCATGGTTTTTCTTTCGGTTAACTTTGCGCTGTTGCTTTACCAGGAGAATAGTCAACATTGAAAATATCAGTACGCTAAAAATCTCGCTGCTTGCACTTCATACTGATGTTAAATTTTTATTATGAATGTCAATAAAAGGTTTTTATTGTATATGGGATTGTTTTAGAAAGAATACCCACTTTTTATGTTGAATATCAATTGGATAAAAAATTGAGTTTTATGTACAGAATTAATTCGATTTCACGAAAAATGTTTATTATGTGATCTGATGCACGCTTTAATAGCCGTGTTTTCGCGGTATTTGCAGTTTTGCATGACGGCTCACAGATTGGTGAAATGCATGAAAAGTTGTCAGTCGGAAAATAATTAAACATTTATTCACTATTTTGCTACTTATTGTTTGAAATCACGGGGCGTCACCGTATAATTTGTCCGCTTTTTGATGCTTGACTCTTCGTCTTAAAGGACGTTTTATACGACACGCGACATACCTCGAAGGGAGCAGGAGTAAATACGTGATGTCAGTGTCGCTCTTGAGTCGAAACGTTGCTCGTAAGCTTCTGTTTATTCAGTTACTGGCGGTAATAGCAAGTGGACTGCTGTTCAGCCTCAAAGACCCTTTCTGGGGCATCTCCGCCGTTAGCGGAGGTTTGGCGGTTCTTTTGCCAAATATGATTTTTATGATTTTTGCCTGGCGTCATCAGGCGCATACACCTGCTAAAGGCCGAGTGGCCTGGACCTTCGCTCTCGGCGAAGCTTTCAAGGTGTCGTTGACCTTCGCCCTTCTGGCGGTGGCGCTGGCGGTTTTCAAAGTGGTGTTTTTGCCGCTGATAGTGACGTGGGTTTTGGTGCTGGTGGTACAAGTTCTGGCGCCAGCTGTAATTAACAACAAAGGGTAAAAGGCATCATGGCTTCAGAAAATATGACGCCGCAGGAATACATAGGACACCATCTGAATAACCTTCAGCTGGACCTGCGTACTTTCTCGCTGGTGGATCCGCATAACCCCCCGGCCACCTTCTGGACGCTCAACATTGACTCCATGTTCTTCTCGGTGGTGCTTGGTCTGTTGTTCCTGCTTATGTTCCGTAGCGTAGCCAAAAAGGCGACCAGCGGCGTACCGGGAAAATTCCAGACCTTTATCGAGATGATCATCGGCTTCGTCCATGGCAGCGTTAAAGACATGTACCACGGCAAGAGCAAGGTTATCGCTCCGCTGGCCCTCACCGTGTTCGTTTGGGTATTCCTGATGAACCTGATGGACCTGCTGCCTATCGACCTGTTGCCATACATCGGTGAACACATTTTCGGCCTGCCAGCACTGCGCGTGGTTCCGTCTGCGGACGTCAACATCACCCTGTCGATGGCGCTTGGCGTGTTTATCCTGATTCTTTTCTACAGCATCAAAATGAAAGGCGTGGGCGGGTTCGTTAAAGAACTGACCCTGCAGCCGTTCAATCACTGGGCGTTCATTCCTGTCAACTTAATCCTTGAAGGGGTAAGCCTGCTGTCTAAACCTGTATCTCTGGGTCTGCGACTGTTCGGCAACATGTATGCCGGTGAGCTGATTTTCATTCTGATTGCTGGTCTGTTGCCGTGGTGGTCACAGTGGGTTCTGAATGTGCCGTGGGCCATTTTCCACATCCTGATTATTACGCTGCAAGCCTTCATCTTCATGGTTCTGACGATCGTCTATCTGTCGATGGCATCTGAAGAGCATTGATTTTTTACCAACATACTACGTTTTAACTGAAACAAACTGGAGACTGTCATGGAAAACCTGAATATGGATCTGCTGTACATGGCTGCCGCTGTGATGATGGGTCTGGCGGCAATCGGTGCTGCGATCGGTATCGGCATCCTCGGGGGTAAATTCCTGGAAGGCGCAGCGCGTCAACCGGATCTGATTCCTCTGCTGCGTACTCAGTTCTTTATCGTTATGGGTCTGGTGGATGCTATCCCGATGATCGCTGTAGGTCTGGGTCTGTACGTGATGTTCGCCGTCGCGTAGTAAGTTGTTCGAAAGAAACCTAAGCCACAGAGTTATTTTTTAAGAGGTATTGTGCTGTGAACATGAACGCAACAATCCTCGGCCAGGCCATCGCGTTTGTTATCTTCGTATGGTTCTGCATGAAGTATGTATGGCCGCCGTTAATGGCTGCCATCGAAAAGCGCCAGAAAGAAATTTCTGACGGTTTAGCTTCTGCAGAACGCGCTAAGAAAGATTTGGACCTTGCACAGGCCAACGCGACCGACCAGCTGAAAAAAGCGAAAGCGGAAGCCCAGGTAATCATCGAGCAGGCGAACAAGCGTCGCTCTCAGATTCTGGACGAAGCTAAAGCTGAAGCAGAACAGGAACGCACTAAAATCGTCGCACAGGCGCAGGCTGAAATCGATGCCGAACGTAAACGTGCTCGCGAGGAGCTGCGTAAGCAGGTCGCTATCCTGGCTGTTGCTGGCGCCGAGAAGATCATCGAACGTTCCGTGGATGAAGCTGCTAACAGCGACATCGTGGATAAACTTGTCGCTGAACTGTAAGGAGGGAGGGGCTGATGTCTGAATTTGTAACGGTAGCTCGCCCCTACGCCAAAGCAGCTTTTGACTTTGCCGTCGAACACCAAAGCGTAGAGCGCTGGCAGGATATGCTGGCGTTTGCCGCTGAAGTGACTAAAAACGAACAAATGGCAGAGCTACTCTCTGGCGCGCTGGCGCCGGAAACGCTCTCTGATGCGTTTATCGCGGTTTGTGGTGAGCAACTGGACGAAAACGGTCAAAACCTGATTCGGGTAATGGCTGAAAATGGTCGTCTGAATGCGCTCCCTGATGTTCTTGAGCAGTTCATTCACCTGCGCGCTGCCAGTGAGGCAACCGCAGAGGTAGAAGTTATTTCTGCCGCTCAGATGAGCGAAGAACAGCTTGCGAAAATCACCAGCGCGATGGAAAAACGTCTGTCACGCAAAGTTAAGCTGAATTGCAAAATCGATAAGTCTGTAATGGCAGGCGTTATCATCCGTGCGGGTGATATGGTCATTGATGGCAGCGTACGCGGCCGTCTTGAACGCCTTGCAGACGTCTTGCAGTCTTAAGGGGACTGGAGCATGCAACTGAATTCCACCGAAATCAGCGAACTGATCAAGCAGCGCATTGCTCAGTTCAATGTTGTGAGCGAGGCTCATAACGAAGGTACTATCGTTTCTGTAAGTGACGGTGTTATCCGCATTCACGGCCTGGCCGATTGTATGCAGGGTGAGATGATCGCTCTGCCGGGTAACCGTTACGCTATCGCACTGAACCTGGAGCGCGACTCCGTTGGTGCGGTTGTGATGGGTCCGTATGCTGACCTCGCCGAAGGCATGAAGGTTAAATGTACTGGCCGTATCCTTGAAGTTCCGGTTGGCCGCGGCCTGCTGGGACGTGTGGTTAACACCCTGGGTGCACCGATTGATGGTAAAGGTCCGCTGGAGCACGACGGCTTCTCTGCCGTTGAAGCTATCGCTCCGGGCGTAATCGAACGTCAGTCCGTCGATCAGCCGGTGCAGACCGGTTATAAATCCGTTGATGCCATGATCCCAATCGGTCGTGGTCAGCGTGAACTGATCATCGGCGACCGTCAGACCGGTAAAACCGCGCTGGCAATCGACGCCATCATCAACCAGCGTGATTCCGGCATCAAGTGCGTCTACGTGGCAATCGGCCAGAAAGCGTCCACCATTTCTAACGTGGTGCGTAAACTGGAAGAACACGGCGCGCTGTCTAACACCATCGTTGTGGTTGCAACCGCATCTGAATCCGCCGCGCTGCAATACCTGGCTCCGTATGCCGGTTGCGCAATGGGTGAATACTTCCGCGACCGCGGTGAAGATGCGCTGATCATTTATGATGACCTGTCTAAACAGGCCGTTGCTTACCGTCAGATTTCCCTGCTGCTCCGCCGTCCGCCTGGACGTGAAGCATTCCCGGGCGACGTATTCTACCTCCACTCTCGTCTGCTGGAGCGTGCTGCACGTGTTAACGTCGAATACGTTGAAGCTTTCACCAAAGGTGAAGTGAAAGGTAAAACCGGTTCTCTGACCGCTCTGCCGATTATCGAAACCCAGGCGGGTGACGTTTCTGCGTTCGTTCCGACCAACGTAATTTCTATTACCGATGGTCAGATCTTCCTGGAAACCAACCTGTTCAACTCCGGTATTCGTCCTGCGGTTAACCCGGGTATCTCCGTATCCCGTGTTGGTGGTGCAGCTCAGACCAAGATCATGAAGAAACTGTCCGGTGGTATTCGTACCGCGCTGGCACAGTATCGCGAACTGGCGGCGTTCTCGCAGTTTGCTTCTGACCTTGACGATGCAACCCGTAAGCAGCTGGACCACGGTCAGAAAGTAACTGAACTGCTGAAACAGAAACAGTATGCGCCGATGTCCGTTGCGCAGCAGTCTCTGGTTCTGTTCGCGGCAGAACGTGGTTATCTGGCGGATGTAGAGCTGGCGAAAATCGGTAGCTTTGAAGCCGCTCTGCTGGCTTACGTCGACCGTGATCACGCTCCGTTGATGCAAGAGATCAACCAGTCCGGTGGCTATAACGACGAAATCGAAGGCAAGCTGAAAGGCATCCTCGATTCCTTCAAAGCAACCCAATCCTGGTAAAGTCTGGCGGCTTGCTTTAGGGCAGGCCGCAAGGCATTGAGGAGAAGCTCATGGCCGGCGCAAAAGAGATACGTAGTAAGATCGCAAGCGTCCAGAACACGCAAAAGATCACTAAAGCGATGGAAATGGTCGCCGCTTCCAAAATGCGTAAATCGCAGGAGCGCATGGCAGCCAGCCGTCCTTATGCAGATACGATGCGCAAAGTGATCGGTCACCTTGCGAACGGTAATCTGGAATATAAGCACCCTTACCTGGAAGAACGCGACGTTAAACGCGTGGGCTACCTGGTGGTGTCTACCGACCGTGGTCTGTGTGGTGGCTTGAACATTAACCTGTTCAAAAAGCTGCTGGCGGAAATGAAAGCATGGTCCGATAAAGGCGTTCAGTGCGAACTCGCAATGATCGGCTCGAAGGGCGTGTCTTTCTTTAATTCCGTTAGCGGTAATGTTGTCGCCCAGGTGACAGGTATGGGGGATAACCCATCCCTGTCCGAACTGATCGGTCCGGTAAAAGTGATGTTGCAGGCCTACGATGAAGGCCGTCTGGACAAGCTGTATATTGTCAGCAACAAATTTATTAACACCATGTCTCAGGTTCCAACCATTACTCAGCTGCTGCCGTTACCGGCTTCAGAAGATGGTGAGTTGAAGCGTAAATCCTGGGATTACCTGTATGAACCCGATCCGAAAGCGCTGCTGGATACCCTGCTGCGTCGTTATGTGGAATCTCAGGTTTATCAGGGCGTGGTAGAAAACCTGGCCAGCGAGCAGGCCGCACGTATGGTGGCGATGAAAGCCGCGACCGACAATGGCGGCAGCCTGATTAAAGAGCTGCAGTTGGTATACAACAAAGCTCGTCAGGCCAGCATTACTCAGGAACTCACCGAGATCGTCGGTGGAGCATCCGCGGTATAACCAGGTTAATTCGTAGAGGATTCAAGATGGCTACTGGAAAAATTGTCCAGGTAATCGGCGCCGTGGTCGACGTCGAATTCCCTCAGGATGCCGTACCGCGCGTGTACGAGGCTCTTGAGGTACAAAATGGTAGTGAGAATCTGGTGCTGGAAGTTCAGCAGCAGCTCGGCGGCGGTATTGTTCGTACCATCGCCATGGGTTCTTCCGACGGTCTGCGTCGCGGTCTGGAAGTCAAAGACCTCGAGCATCCGATCGAAGTCCCGGTAGGTAAAGCAACGCTGGGTCGTATCATGAACGTACTGGGCCAACCGGTAGACATGAAAGGCGACATCGGCGAAGAAGAGCGTTGGGCGATTCACCGCGCAGCGCCTTCCTACGAAGAGTTGTCAAACTCTCAGGAACTGCTGGAAACCGGCATCAAAGTTATCGACCTGATGTGTCCGTTTGCGAAGGGCGGTAAAGTTGGTCTGTTCGGTGGTGCGGGTGTAGGTAAAACCGTAAACATGATGGAGCTGATCCGTAACATCGCGATCGAGCACTCCGGTTACTCCGTGTTTGCGGGCGTAGGTGAACGTACTCGTGAGGGTAACGACTTCTACCACGAAATGACCGACTCCAACGTTATCGATAAAGTATCCCTGGTGTATGGCCAGATGAACGAGCCGCCGGGAAACCGTCTGCGCGTTGCGCTGACCGGCCTGACCATGGCTGAGAAGTTCCGTGACGAAGGTCGTGACGTTCTGCTGTTCGTCGATAACATCTATCGTTACACTCTGGCCGGTACTGAAGTATCCGCACTGCTGGGTCGTATGCCTTCAGCGGTAGGTTACCAGCCGACTCTGGCGGAAGAGATGGGCGTTCTGCAGGAACGTATCACCTCCACCAAAACGGGTTCTATCACTTCCGTACAGGCGGTATACGTACCTGCGGATGACTTGACTGACCCGTCTCCAGCCACCACCTTTGCGCACCTTGACGCAACCGTGGTACTGAGCCGTCAGATCGCTTCTCTGGGGATTTACCCGGCAGTTGACCCGCTGGACTCCACCAGCCGTCAGCTGGATCCGCTGGTTGTTGGTCAGGAGCACTACGACACCGCTCGTGGCGTTCAGTCCATCCTGCAGCGTTATCAGGAACTGAAAGACATTATCGCCATCCTGGGTATGGATGAACTGTCTGAAGAAGATAAACTGGTGGTAGCTCGCGCACGTAAGATTCAGCGCTTCCTGTCCCAGCCGTTCTTCGTGGCAGAAGTATTTACCGGTTCTCCGGGCAAATACGTCTCCCTGAAAGACACCATCCGTGGCTTTAAAGGCATCATGGAAGGCGAATACGATCACCTGCCGGAGCAGGCGTTCTACATGGTCGGTTCTATCGACGAAGCCGTGGAAAAAGCCAAAAAACTTTAACGCCTTAATCGGAGGGTGATATGGCAATGACTTACCACCTGGACGTCGTCAGCGCAGAGAAACAAATGTTCTCTGGTCTGGTCGAGAAAATCCAGGTAACGGGTAGCGAAGGTGAACTGGGTATTTACCCGGGGCACGCGCCGCTGCTCACCGCCATTAAGCCTGGTATGATTCGCATCGTTAAGCAGCACGGTCACGAAGAATTTATCTACCTGTCAGGCGGCATTCTTGAAGTGCAGCCGGGTAGCACGACCGTTCTGGCTGATACGGCAATTCGTGGCCAGGATCTCGACGAAGCGCGAGCCCTGGAAGCGAAACGTAAGGCTGAAGAGCACATTAAGAGCTCTCATGGTGACGTGGATTACGCTCAGGCGTCCGCGGAACTGGCCAAAGCGATCGCTAAACTGCGCGTTATCGAGTTGACCAAAAAAGCGATGTAACACCGGCTTGAAAGTTAAAAAGCCAGTCTGGTTGCCAGGCTGGCTTTTTTTATGGCTTCGTTTCAGAAATAACAAAACTAAAAAGATGGTTTAAAAAATTTGTGATGAATGTCTCATTTTTGTTGATCGTTTGGAGAATGCAGCGTAGACTTTGTTTTGTGATGTAAGTCACAAAAAATGCATCATAAAACGTAATCACTATCCAGGAAGAGATCATGAAACTGCTTAATAAAATCGTCGCTTTCTTCAGTGCTATGAACGTAACCTTCGGTACGTTCAACCACTAAGAAGTCAACTTTCCAGGTTGTTTTTGCGCTGTACCGCTAACTAAAACGACAACACATGCGGTGTGAAACAGACAGAAAGTGAAAAGGTCGCCCCAGGGCGACCTTTATGTTTTTCACGTATAGCGGGGTTAATTACGGCTGAGGAAGTTACCGGTATTGAAGCTGCCGTCAGCCTCACGTATTAGCGGGTCAGGCAGCGCCAGAGTCTGGTAATCGGCGCTGTTAATGCTTTTTCCTTGAGCGTTGATGCTTTTACCAGCGTGGATAAAGTAGTTGCTATCGTCGATATTCCCGACAACGGCATCGTCATATTTCCCCGGCTGGCTACGTAAGGAAAGGTTCTCGCTGAACGTGCCCTGGGTTTCCGGCGCGCCGTATGGACTTGGGCGGAACAGGTAGTTAAAGCGCTGGTTATCCACCGCGACGTTGTTGACCACCACCAGCTTGCCGGGATTGAAGTTGTCGGTGAAACCGTCGAGATGGTTCCCGATGGCGATGCTGTTACGTACCTCATGAGCAACCGGCTGCCCTTCCCCGCCGAGCTTAAAACCGTTGCTGGTATTATTGCGGGCAATAGAGTTCTCGATCACCACAACGCCGTTTGCACCGTCCTCAATCTTATTAAACAGATCGAAACCGTCGTCGATGTTATCGTGCGAGTAACAGCCTTCCAGTCGGTTCCCCTCTCCTACGCGCATTTTTACGGCGAAGCCATCGGCGTTTATTTTTCCCGGATCTTCGTTGCTAAAGGATTCTGAATTCACCACCCGGTTATAGCTGGCCCACAGCGGGCGTCCTACATCCGCCGGTGAGGAAATTTGAATGCCGGTATCATCGTTACGATAAGCGGTGACGTTCTCAATCAGGTTATGGCTACCCTGTATGCGCAGGCTCTTATCCGTAATATCTACTCCAACGATATGCCAGTAGCTGGCATCCAGCAGTAGCCCGTGTATTACCGCTTTACCGGTGGCTTTCAGGGTCTTGGTTTTGTCTTTCAGGCCGCTGGCGCTCAGAGGGATGACGGTTTGCGGGTAGTCTCCGGCGGCTAATATAATTTCCCCGCCAGCGGGTACGAGCTCGACGGCGGAGGCTAAATCCAACGGCGACTCTGCCGTGCCTTTGGCCTGCGCTTGCCCCTCAGGTGCAGCATAGAGCGTATTGCCTGTGATATTGGCATTCTGTTCCACCGTCAGCGTCTGGGTCAGCGTTTTTGCGCTGGTGGTCGGCGTAAAGGTAACTTCGAACGTGCTTTTATCTTTCAGAACGGCAGGCTGGGTAAACATCTCACCGGCTTTCACGGCTTTATCCTGCCCGATCACCACTTCATCCTGGCGAACGGTTATGCGCCCGTCACTATTGGTACGCGCCTGTAGGATGTACTTTTTGTCCTGGCTTTTTGTTCCCGAGGCAATTTGCATGACCGGCGGCCAGCTTTTAGCGATGTACGGCGCAGAGGGAACAGTATTTGCCGCTGACGTGGTGAGCGAGGCGTTGCTGACGGTGATTTTAGCGTTACGAGAAGCAAAAAAACCGACGTAGTAATGTTCTTTATCCTGTTGAGCAATCAGATCGGCGTGAGGAACCTGCTGGCTTACCCATTTTTCACTGCCCGTCGCTGCCCAGGAAGTAATAAACCCGTCGTTGGTGCGTTCCAGCCTGAGCTGGAACGTCGGCGTTTGCTGTATATCGATTTTTTCTTTATAACTCTGACGCTTTATTGATGCCCCCGCATTGCCCCACGGTTGGGTTATCCCTTCCCGGCTGATAGCCTGCAGCTTAATATGCGAGTGATCTTTTTTATCCTGCGTCATAATGGCGTTCATCACCATATTGGACGCCGCCGGGAACTCTTCATAACCGACCTTCAGCGGCTGTTGACGCGGAACTCCTATTACATCGCGCACCAGCAGTCCTGCCCCTTCCTGTGCTGCCGGGCGAGCGCCATTTTCCGGGCCAAACTGATTGACGGTCACCGTTGCCTGCAGGATAAAATTCTGACTGGTCGGAAGTTGGGTATAAAAGAAGGTCAGTCCGTCGTGGGAGTTGGCAATTTTACCTCCCCGGCTTTCAATAGTAATGGGTTGGCTGAGATCGGCGACGTCCTGCGGCGTCAGTTTTTTACCGGCGATAGTGACATCATTGACGCCAATCTTTTCAGGCAGAACATTCGAGGAAAAATTGCTGTCCGTGGATTGCCCGAAGGCGATAGCGCGCCACTGAGGGCCTTCGTTGGCCTGCAGCGGTAGCGCGATCATCGTACTGCAAAGGGTTAATGCCAAAGGTATTTTGTTATTCATTCTTTTCTCCTGGGTAATTATTAATCGGCATTATCAGGAAAATGAAATGGTGTTTCTATTTATCACGTCACAATTAATGAATATTAAAACTGCGTTTTATTTTATGGTTTTTCTTTATTTACCCGCCAAAAAAACAGCAAAAGCAGAGGGATAGCCTGGCCACCCCCTCATAAAAATGATTTTTTTGCGCGAAACGGGTTTGCGCTGACTAAAAATAGCCCCCTAAAATGATGTATTGCGTGAAGCCTGCGCGTTTTATCTCCGTCTCGTTTCATGATGAAAAATATGTAGATATTTCAACGTGAAAGGCTTTTACTTTTCGTTCTAACAGCAGTCAGGATGCGTATGTCAAACAGTCCGATGAGCGTGGTGATTCTTGCCGCAGGCAAGGGTACCCGCATGTATTCCGATCTTCCCAAGGTGCTGCATTCGCTGGCCGGCAAGCCAATGGTTCAGCATGTCATTGATACGGCTAAAGAATTAGGTGCTTCCGCTGTCCATTTGGTCTACGGGCACGGCGGCGATCTCCTTCGCCAGACGCTGCACGAAGATAAGCTAAATTGGATCTTACAGGCTGAACAGCTGGGTACCGGCCACGCCATGCAGCAGGCGGCGCCGTTCTTCAAAGATGATGAAGATATCCTCATGCTGTACGGCGATGTACCGTTGATTTCCGTCGAAACATTAAAGCGCCTGCGAGAAGCGAAACCGCAGGGCGGCATCGGTTTGCTGACGGTGAAGCTGGACGATCCGACCGGCTATGGTCGCATTACGCGCCATAACGGCGCGGTAACCGGCATTGTTGAGCATAAAGACGCCAGCGAAGAGCAGCGTCGGATTCAGGAAATTAATACCGGAATTCTGGTCGCCAACGGGGCGGATCTCAAACGCTGGCTGGCTAAGCTGACCAATAATAACGTGCAGGGCGAATATTACATTACCGATATTATCGCCATGGCCTATGCCGAAGGTCGCGAAATCGCGGCAGTCCATCCTCAGCGCCTAAGCGAAGTGGAAGGCGTGAATAACCGGCTGCAGCTATCCCGCCTGGAACGCGTCTGGCAGTCTGAAAAGGCGGAGGAACTTCTGCTCGCAGGCGTAATGCTTCGCGATCCGGCGCGTTTTGACCTGCGCGGCGTGCTGAAACACGGGCGCGATGTCGAAATAGATACTAACGTTATTCTCGAGGGGCATGTTGTACTGGGCAATCGGGTGAAGATCGGCTCCGGCTGCGTGATCAAGAACAGTACCATTGGCGATGACTGCGAGATCAGTCCTTATACCGTAGTGGAAGATGCTCATCTTGAGGCAGCCTGTACTATCGGGCCGTTCGCACGGCTGCGCCCTGGCGCGGAGCTCCTGGAAGGCGCGCACGTCGGCAACTTTGTCGAAATTAAAAAGGCGCGTCTGGGGAGAGGCACGAAAGCCGGGCATCTTTCCTACCTCGGAGACGCTGAGATTGGCGATAACGTCAATATCGGCGCCGGCACCATCACCTGTAACTATGATGGCGCAAATAAACATAAAACGGTGATCGGCGATGACGTGTTTGTTGGTTCGGACAGCCAGCTGGTCGCTCCCGTGACCATCGGCAAGGGAGTCACCATTGCTGCAGGAACGACGGTAACGCGCAACGTTGCCGACGATGAGTTAGTTTTAAGCCGCGTGCCGCAGGTTCATAAACAGGGCTGGCAGCGCCCGGTGAAGAAGAAGTAACGCTTTTCTCTTTCGCCCTTTTGGGGGAAAGAGCGGGGTGAGGGGATAAAATAATCCTCCCCCCACGGCAGTGCCCATAAAAATAACCCCACTCTCTACAAGGCTCGGGGCGCCCGGAAAAACGGGTAAACAGGTTGACCGACAACGTATGGCATACAGCCAAAATCGGAATGAAAAACTATGTGTGGAATTGTTGGCGCAGTCGCGCAGCGTGATATTGCTGAAATCCTTCTCGAAGGTTTACGTCGTCTGGAATACCGCGGTTATGACTCCGCCGGTCTGGCAGTCGTCGATAACGAAGGTCATATGAACCGCGTTCGTCGCCTTGGGAAAGTCCAGATGCTGGCCCAGGCGTTGGAGGAACATCCGTTGCACGGTGGGACGGGAATTGCCCATACCCGCTGGGCGACGCACGGCGAACCCTCTGAAGGCAACGCGCATCCGCATGTTTCTGACCATATTGTGGTCGTGCATAACGGAATTATCGAGAACCATGAGCCGCTGCGCGAGCTGTTGCAGTCGCGGGGCTACGTTTTCGCCTCCGAGACTGACACCGAAGTTATTGCGCATCTGGTTCACTGGGAGCTGGAACAAGGCGGCACCCTGCGTGATGCTGTTCTGCGGACTATCCCGCAGCTTCGCGGCGCTTACGGTACCGTGATTATGGATTCCCGCGATCCGGGTACGCTGCTGGCCGCTCGTTCGGGCAGCCCGCTGGTTATTGGCCTGGGGATGGGAGAAAACTTCATTGCCTCCGATCAGCTGGCGCTCCTGCCGGTTACCCGCCGCTTTATCTTCCTCGAAGAGGGGGATATTGCGGAAGTCACCCGTCGTTCGGTCACTATCTTTGATAAATCCGGCGCCGAAGTGCTGCGCCCGGATATTGAATCCAGTCTGCAGTATGATGCAGGCGATAAAGGTATCTATCGCCACTATATGCAGAAAGAGATCTACGAGCAGCCGAACGCGATCAAAAATACCCTCTCCGGGCGCATTAGCCACGGTGAAGTTGATTTAAGCGAACTGGGCCCGCAGGCTAACGAGCTGCTGTCTCAGGTTGAGCATATTCAGATCATCGCCTGCGGTACCTCCTACAACTCAGGAATGGTTTCCCGTTACTGGTTTGAATCGCTGGCCGGTGTGCCGTGTGATGTCGAAATCGCTTCTGAGTTCCGCTATCGTAAATCGGCCGTGCGTCGCAATAGCCTGATGATCACCCTCTCGCAGTCCGGCGAAACGGCGGACACCCTCGCAGGTCTGCGCCTGTCTAAAGAGCTGGGCTATCTGGGCTCGCTGGCGATTTGTAACGTGCCGGGTTCATCACTGGTGCGGGAGTCCGATCTGGCGATGATGACCAATGCCGGGACGGAAATCGGCGTCGCTTCGACTAAAGCCTTCACTACGCAATTGACCGTTCTGCTGATGCTGGTGGCGAAACTGGCGCGTCTTAAGGGCCAGGATGCCGCGATTGAACACGATATCGTGCATGGCCTGCAGGCGCTGCCGAACCGCATTGAGCAGGTGCTCTCGCAGGACAAGCGCATTGAGGCGCTGGCTGAGAATTTCTCTGATAAACATCACGCGCTGTTCCTCGGACGTGGCGATCAGTACCCCATTGCCCTTGAAGGGGCGCTGAAGCTGAAAGAGATCTCCTATATTCACGCGGAAGCCTATGCCGCTGGCGAGCTGAAGCACGGTCCGCTGGCGCTGATTGATGCAGAAATGCCGGTGGTTGTGGTCGCGCCGAACAACGAACTGCTGGAAAAGCTGAAATCTAACATTGAAGAGGTTCGCGCCCGCGGCGGCCAGCTGTACGTCTTTGCTGACGGCGATGCGGGTTTCACCAGCAGCGATAATATGCACATCATTGAGATGCCGCACGTTGAAGAGGTGATCGCGCCAATCTTCTATACTGTACCGCTGCAGCTGCTGGCTTATCACGTCGCGCTGATCAAAGGAACTGACGTCGATCAGCCGCGTAACCTGGCGAAATCGGTGACCGTGGAATAACGGTTTTTACATCGTGACAGGGCTGCCATCCGGCAGCCCTTTTTATTTGCGGCGAACGGCGAGATCCCACCCGCTTTATGACAGTCTGTCATTTTTGCGACGCTTTTTTGCCGTCATAAAAATAAAATTTTTCGGCAATATTTTCCTCATTATCTTTATTAACAATATGATTTGTATTGTTTTTATTTATCGTAAAATCCCGCCTTTTGGCTTGTCATAAAACTGTAATAATTCGTACATTTTACTGTCACCTGTTTGTCCTATTTTGCTCACCATAGCTTCGAAACAATGGTTTACGAATCCAGCAGGAGACATTATGAACGTTATGCGTACCACCGTCGCAACAGTTGTCGCCGCGACCTTATCGATGAGTGCTTTCTCTGTTTTTGCAGCAGCAAGCCTGACTGGCGCTGGCGCAACTTTCCCCGCGCCGGTGTATGCCAAATGGGCAGATACCTATAACAAGGAAACGGGTAATAAAATCAATTACCAGGGTATCGGCTCCTCTGGCGGCGTAAAACAAATTACGGCCAACACCGTAGATTTCGGCGCCTCTGATGCCCCTCTGGCTGACGACAAACTGGCTCAGGAAGGTCTGTTCCAGTTCCCGACCGTGATCGGCGGCGTGGTGCTGGCGATCAACCTGCCTGGCGTGAAATCAGGCGAGCTGGTGCTTGACGGTAAAACGCTGGGTGATATCTACCTGGGCAAAATCAAAAAATGGGATGACGAAGCGATTGCTAAGCTCAACCCAGGTATGAAGCTGCCTTCTCAGAACATCGCGGTTGTTCGCCGTGCGGATGGCTCCGGCACCTCCTTCGTTTTCACCAGCTACCTGGCGAAGGTGAACGAAGAGTGGAAATCTAAAGTCGGCGCGGGTTCAACCGTTAACTGGCCGACCGGGCTGGGCGGTAAAGGCAACGACGGCATCGCCGCGTTCGTTCAGCGTCTGCCGGGCTCAATCGGCTACGTAGAATATGCCTACGCGAAACAGAACAACCTTGCTTATACCAAACTGCTGTCTGCCGATGGCAAGCCGGTGAGCCCGACGGAAGACAACTTCGCTAACGCGGCGAAAGAAATCGACTGGAGCAAATCCTTTGCACAGGATCTGACTAACCAGAAAGGTGACAATGCCTGGCCGATCACTTCTACCACCTTCATCCTGGTTCACAAGGCTTCCAACAAGCCAGAGCAAACCGCTGAAGTGCTGAAGTTCTTCGACTGGGCGTATAAGAACGGCGGTAAAGAAGCGAATGCGCTGGATTATGCCACCCTGCCGGATAGCGTGGTTGAGCAAGTTCGCGCAGCATGGAAGACCAACGTAAAGGACAGCAGCGGTAAAGCGCTGTACTAATACCCGTCTTACGTCGAGTTACAGGGACGATGGTAGCGCTTGTTCATCCCGGGAGCATAGATACGCTATGTGACCAGGGTGAACAAGCTTGCTACCTGCCTGCAGCTCGAATTATTTAGGGTATGGCATTACCTTTGCCAGAAAGATCAGTAAACTACGATTTTTTCTGGCCCGAAACTGAAGAGTAACGTATGGCTGCAACCAAGCCGGCATTTAACCCTCCGGGGAAAAAGGGTGACATAATTTTCAGCGTGCTGGTAAAACTGGCGGCGCTGATTGTGCTATTGATGCTTGGCGGCATCATCGTCTCCCTTATCATCTCGTCCTGGCCAAGCATTGAGAAATTTGGCTTTGCCTTTCTGTGGACCAAAGAGTGGGATGCGCCAAACCAGATTTTCGGCGCCCTGGTGCCCATTTACGGGACGCTGGTCACCTCATTTATCGCGCTGCTGATCGCCGTACCGGTGAGCTTCGGTATCGCGCTGTTCCTGACGGAACTTTCACCCGCCTGGCTGAAGCGCCCGCTGGGTATCGCTATTGAACTGCTGGCCGCCATCCCCAGTATCGTTTACGGCATGTGGGGTCTGTTTATTTTCGCCCCGCTGTTTGCGACTTACTTTCAGGAGCCGGTTGGCAACGTTTTGTCGACCATTCCGTTCGTTGGCGCGCTCTTTGCGGGTCCGGCGTTTGGTATCGGCATTCTGGCGGCCGGCGTCATTCTGGCCATCATGATCATTCCTTACATCGCTGCCGTTATGCGTGACGTTTTTGAACAGACGCCGGTAATGATGAAAGAGTCCGCATACGGTATCGGTTGTACAACATGGGAAGTTATCTGGCGTATCGTTCTGCCCTTTACCAAAAACGGCGTGATTGGCGGGGTGATGCTCGGACTGGGGCGCGCGCTGGGGGAAACCATGGCGGTAACCTTTATTATCGGCAACACCTACCAGCTCGATAGCGCTTCGCTGTATATGCCAGGTAACAGCATCACCTCCGCGCTGGCGAATGAGTTTGCCGAAGCGGAAACCGGACTGCACGTTGCAGCCTTGATGGAACTGGGTCTGATTCTGTTCGTTATCACCTTTATTGTTCTGGCCGCATCAAAGTTTATGATCATGCGCCTGGCTAAGAACGAGGGGGCACGCTAATGGCGACGATTGAATTACAAACCACCGCAGAGCTGGCGGAATCCCGTCGCAAAATGCAGGCGAAACGCCGCATGAAAAACCGCCTCGCCCTGACGCTATCGATGGCGACCATGGCGTTTGGCTTGTTCTGGCTTATCTGGATCCTGATGTCCACCGTCACTCGCGGCATCGACGGCATGAGCCTGGCGCTGTTTACCGAAATGACGCCGCCGCCTAATACGGCGGGCGGCGGTCTGGCGAACGCCCTGGCAGGTAGCGGATTGTTGATCCTGTGGTCGACGATTATCGGTACCCCTCTGGGCATTCTGGCGGGGATTTATCTGGCGGAATATGGCCGTAAATCCTGGCTGGCTGAAGTCATTCGTTTTATTAACGACATCCTGCTTTCCGCGCCGTCGATTGTGGTCGGTCTGTTTGTATACACCATCGTCGTTGCGCAAATGCAGCACTTTTCCGGCTGGGCGGGCGTGATTGCGCTGGCGCTGCTGCAGGTGCCTATCGTGATTCGTACTACTGAAAATATGCTGAAGCTGGTGCCGGATAGCCTGCGCGAAGCGGCCTATGCGCTCGGTACGCCAAAGTGGCGAATGATTTCTGCGATCACCCTGAAAGCATCGGTCTCCGGCATTATGACCGGTATCCTGCTGGCCATTGCCCGTATCGCCGGGGAAACGGCGCCGCTGCTGTTCACCGCGCTCTCCAATCAGTTCTGGAGCACCGACATGATGCAGCCGATCGCTAACCTGCCGGTAACGATTTTCAAATTTGCCATGAGTCCCTTTGCGGAGTGGCAGCAACTGGCATGGGCCGGGGTATTGATTATCACCCTGTGCGTATTGCTGCTGAACATTCTGGCGCGCGTTATTTTCGCGAAGAATAAACACGGTTAATTTTTGCGGCGCGGCGAAACGCGGCGTCGAACGAGGAAAAGAACGAGATGAGTATGGTGAATACGACCCCGGGTAAGCTTTCAGTTCGTAACCTGAACTTCTACTACGGAAAATTCCATGCCCTGAAAAACATCAACCTGGATATCACAAAAAACCAGGTGACGGCGTTTATCGGTCCGTCAGGCTGCGGTAAATCCACGCTGCTGCGTACGTTCAACAAAATGTTTGAGCTGTACCCGGAGCAGCGTGCAGAAGGTGAAATTCTGCTGGATGGCGATAATATTCTGACCAATACCCAGGATATCGCGCTGCTGCGTGCCAAAGTCGGCATGGTATTCCAGAAGCCGACGCCGTTCCCGATGTCTATCTATGACAATATCGCCTTTGGCGTGCGTCTGTTCGAGAAACTCTCCCGCGCGGATATGGACGAGCGAGTGCAGTGGGCTTTGACCAAAGCCGCATTATGGAATGAAACCAAAGATAAACTGCATCAGAGCGGATATTCTCTCTCCGGCGGTCAGCAGCAGCGTCTGTGTATCGCGCGCGGTATCGCTATTCGTCCGGAAGTGCTGCTGCTGGATGAGCCCTGTTCGGCGCTGGACCCGATCTCTACCGGGCGTATTGAAGAGCTGATCACCGAACTGAAACAGGATTACACCGTCGTTATCGTGACCCACAACATGCAGCAGGCCGCGCGTTGCTCCGACCATACGGCGTTTATGTATCTTGGCGAGCTGATTGAATTCAGCAACACGGACGATCTGTTTACCAAGCCCGCTAAGAAGCAAACTGAAGATTATATTACTGGCCGCTACGGTTGATTGCCCTTCTGCTTTCAGGCTCTAACCTATTGGGCAATCAGGAGATACCATGGATAACCTAAATCTTAATAAACATATTTCCGGCCAGTTCAATGCCGAACTGGAGTACATCCGCACCCAGGTCATGACCATGGGTGGGCTGGTGGAGCAGCAGCTTTCTGATGCTATCACCGCAATGCATAACCAGGACAGCGAACTGGCAAAGCGCGTTATCGACGGCGATAAGCAGGTCAATATGATGGAAGTGGCGATCGATGAAGCCTGCGTGCGCATCATCGCCAAGCGTCAGCCGACCGCCAGCGACCTGCGCCTGGTGATGGCGATTATCAAAACCATCGCCGAACTGGAACGTATCGGTGACGTTGCGGATAAAATCTGCCGCACAGCGCTGGAAAAATTCTCCCAGCAGCACCAGCCGCTGCTGGTGAGTCTGGAATCGCTGGGGCGCCATACCGTGCAGATGCTGCACGATGTGCTGGATGCTTTTGCCCGTATGGACCTTGATGAAGCGGTGCGGATTTATCGTGAAGATAAGAAAGTCGACCAGGAATATGAAGGCATCGTGCGCCAGCTGATGACCTATATGATGGAAGATTCGCGCACTATTCCCAGCGTCCTGACCGCGCTGTTCTGCGCCCGCTCGATTGAGCGTATTGGCGACCGCTGCCAGAATATCTGCGAATATATTTTCTACTTCGTTAAAGGTCAGGATTTCCGTCACGTTGGCGGCGACGAACTGGATAAACTGCTGGCGGGAAAAGATCCTAAAGAGTAATGAATCACAGAGACTAATTCTGATATAAGGATATATCAGAATTAGTTATGATTAATGCAGTGGCTATTTTTTTATTCGCAAAAATTGATGCGATTTTCATCACAAATAATAATTTCGCCAATTGTGGTTTGATTTTTATAGCGTAACAATGTGGTTCATTAATCGGGTGACTTGTCGTTACAGGGCCCGAATAAATACGCTGGATTGTTACTGCGTAAGCAGGCAAAACCTGACATCACCGTTAACCGGGTGATGTCAGGTTTTTTTTTGCCAAATAATCCACCCGCAGTAAATGAATGGGATTGTTACCGCCGTGCGGGCAAAACCTGAAGAAAATCGCCTCTGTTTTATACAGGGAGTTTTCTTCAGGTTTTTTTATGCGATGCAAGGATGTCTGAGAATACACCATGCCTTCACGCAGGTTGTTATTTTTTCGCGATATTCAATTGCACTCATGTTTATATAAAGGGAACTTATGTTTAAAAAAAATCTGATTACATCTGCCATACTTATTATGGCGCCGCTCGCTTATTCGACGCATGCTCTGGCGGAATCGCTAACGGTCGAACAGCGCCTTGAGCTTCTGGAAAAGGCGCTTAAAGATACGCAGTCCGAACTTAAAAAATATAAAGATGAAGAGAAAGCCAGAAATCAAATCTGGATCGCCAATACGCAGTCCGGTACCAACACACAACGTGCTTCTACGCAGGTTGCCAGCGCTCCCGCACCGGCCGGCGGCGCAGAAAAACCAGCCGCGGTTCTGGTGAAAAACGAACAGCCCGCGGCGAATGGCGAGTCCATTTATAGCTCGATGACAATGAAGGATTTCAGCAAGTTTGTGAAGGATGAAATTGGCTTCAGCTATAACGGCTATTACCGTTCCGGCTGGGGGACCGCATCTCATGGTTCACCAAAGTCCTGGGCGATTGGCTCGCTCGGTCGCTTCGGTAATGAATACTCTGGCTGGTTTGATTTACAGCTTAAGCAGCGGGTCTATCAGGAAGACAATAAGCGGGTTGATGCCATCGTGATGCTTGACGGTAACGTCGGGCAGCAGTATTCCTCCGGCTGGTTTGGCGATAACGCTGGCGGCGAGAACTATATGCAGTTCTCTGATATGTACGTAAATACCAAAGGTTTCCTGCCATTCGCACCGGAGGCGGATTTCTGGGTGGGTAAGCACGGCGCGCCGAAAATTGAAATCCAGATGCTGGACTGGAAAACGCAGAGAACCGATGCCGCAGCAGGCATTGGTCTTGAAAACTGGAAAGTGGGCGCGGGTAAATTTGATATCGCGCTGGTGCGCGAGGACGTCGATGACTACAACCGCACGTTGACCAAAAGCCAGCAAATTAACACCAATACTATTGATATTCGTTATAAAGAGATCCCTCTTTGGGATAAAGCATCACTGATGGTCAGCGGTCGTTATGTCGCGGCCAATCAGAGCTCATCTGAGAAATATAATGAAGGTAATAATGGATATTATGAATGGAAAGATACCTGGATGGCGGGAACGTCGTTAACGCAGAAGTTTGATAACGGCGGATTTAACGAATTTTCCTTCCTGCTGGCAAATAACTCCATCGCCAGCAGCTTCTCGCGCTACGCGGGATCCAGCCCGTATACCACCTTTAACGGCAGATACTATGGCGATCACACCAACGGCACCGCCGTTCGTTTGACCTCTCAGGGAGAAACCTATTTGAGTGATGACATCATTCTGGCGAACGCCATCGTTTACTCTTTTGGTAATGATGTCTACAGCTACGAGACCGGCGCGCACTCTGATTTTGAGTCTATTCGCGCCGTCGTGCGCCCGGCCTGGATTTGGGATAAATATAACCAGACCGGCGTTGAGCTGGGCTATTTCAAGCAGCAGAACAAAGATATCACCGGCAAGAAATATAACGAATCCGGCTACAAAACCACCCTGTTCCATACCTTTAAAGTGAATACCAGTATGCTGACCTCCCGCCCGGAAATTCGTTTCTATGCGACTTATATTAAAGCGCAGGATATCGACCTGGATAAGGCAGCCAACAGCAATACTCGCAGCATTTTTGAAGACGGTAAGAACGACCAGTTTGCCGTAGGCGCCCAGGCTGAAATCTGGTGGTAAGGCTGGTTCCGGTCAGGACAAATTCTCAAGAGGAATATCGATGAAACGACATGCTATTTACTTCGCTCTGGCGCTGGCAGGCGCTGCGTTTACCACTCATGCCGCGCCATTCCCGGCCACCCCGAGCGCGGCGATCCCGGTCAGCCAGTATATTACCCAGGTTAACGGCGATAAGAGCATTACCTTCCGCCTGTTTGCCCCGGATGCAAAACGGGTATCCGTGGTAACGGGGGCAACGCCGGATACCTTCGTCTCCCATGATATGACCAAAGACGAGCAGGGGATCTGGACATGGAAAAGCGAAACGATGACCCCGAACCTTTACGAATATTATTTCGATGTCGACGGATTCCGTTCTGTCGATACCGGTAGCCGCTATCAAAAACCGCAGCGACAGGTGAATACCAGCCTGATTCTGGTTCCCGGCAGCATTCTTGACGATCGCGCGGTGGCTCACGGCGAGCTACGAACTCTGACCTATCACTCAAAGGCCCTGAATTCTGAGCGTCGCGCCTACGTGTGGACGCCGCCAGGCTATACCGGTAGCGGCGAGCCGCTGCCGGTGCTCTACTTCTATCACGGTTTTGGCGACAGCGGCCTGTCGGCTATCGATCAGGGACGTATCCCGCAAATCATGGATAACCTGCTGGCGGAAGGCAAAATCAAGCCCATGCTGGTAGTGGTGCCGGATACCGAAACCGATATTCCTGAAGCGGTTGCGGAAAACTTCCCGCCGCAGGAGCGGCGTAAAACCTTCTATCCGCTGAATGCGAAAGCGGCTGATAAAGAGCTGATGAACGATATTATTCCGCTGATTGATGAGCGCTTTAACGTGCGTAAAGACGCGGATGGCCGGGCGCTTGCCGGGCTGTCGCAGGGCGGTTATCAGGCGTTGGTCTCCGGAATGAACCATCTGGAGAGCTTCGGCTGGCTGGCAACCTTCAGCGGCGTAACGACAACGACGGTACCGGATGCCGGCGTTGAAGCACAGCTAAACCAGCCGCAGGCGATCAACAAGCAGCTGCGTAACTTTACCGTCGTCGTGGGTGAGAAAGACGTGGTCACCGGTAAAGATATCGCCGGCCTGAAAGCGGAGCTGGAGAAGCAGAAAATCAACTTTGATTACCATGAGTATCCGGGCCTCAACCATGAAATGGACGTCTGGCGCCCGGCCTACGCCGAGTTCGTTCAGAAGTTGTTCAAATAAAATTAAGGGGCCAGTTTGCTGGCTCCTTATCTTCAATACCTTGAGGGAGACAATATGAAATTAATCGTGACGGAAGATTATGCGGAGATGAGCCTGGTCGCCAGCCATCACGTTCTGGGCTATATCACCGCGCCGCGCAGGGTGAATCTGGCGGTGACGGCAGGCAGTACGCCGAAAAAAATGTATGAATATCTGACGGCCGCGATTAAAGGTAAACCGTTCTATTCTCAAGTCCATTATTACAACTTTGACGAGATCCCATTTCGTGGACAGGATCGTGAAGGCGTGACCATTTCCAATTTGCGCAATCTGTTTTTCACTCCCGCTCAGATCCCGGAAGAGAACATTCACAAGCTCAGCCATGAAAATTTTATGCATCACGACCAGAGGTTACAGGAAGAAGGGGGCCTCGATCTGATGGTGATGGGCCTCGGCGCCGACGGCCATTTTTGCGGTAACTTGCCGAATACCACGCGCTTCCACGATGCGACGGTGGAAGTCCCTATCGTCGGAGATATGGTGGGGCTTGTCGCTCACGGCGAAATGGGCGGCGACTTCTCTGCGGTGCCGGATAGCTACGTCACGATGGGGCCGAAAAGCGTTATGGCGGCGAAAAACCTGCTGCTTATCGTCAGCGGCGCCGCAAAGGCGCGGGCGCTACAAGAGGTGATTGAAGGCGAAGTCAGCGAGCGGGTTCCGGCATCAGTGCTGAAACTGCATCCATCCCTGGTGATAGTGGCTGATAAAGCGGCGGCTGCGGAATTGAGACAACCGTAATCCACTTTCAGCGTAGCGCAGGCGGGACGCGCCCTGATAGCGCTACGCTCCGGGTTTATCGCGTTATATTCCAGCCGCGCGCTTGCCATAGTTCAGGTAGCTCTTCCAGGCGGGTAAAGGTCGTCACCTTCGGATGGTCGATCGGCTTATTATGCGGATCGGCGCAGAAGTAGAACACCTCCATTCCGGCGGCAATCCCTGACTGCGCGCCTGCGCTGGAATCATCAACCAGAATGCAGTTTTCGACGTTAACGTTCATCGCTTTTGCGGCATGCAGCATCAGGGCCGGATCGGGCTTCCAGCGCTGAATATCATAGCCGCTGTAAAGACGCTCGGGAAAATGGTGCAGCATTCCGGTTTTACCCAGAGAGTGCTGCATTTTGCTCACCGGACCGTTGGAGACCACGCACATCGGCACGCTGACCGCGTCCAGTAGCGCCTGGGCGCCAGAGATGACTTCCAGTTCGCTATCAAACAGGCGGGCGACTTCATCGCGGTACACCGGCTCAAGGGTCGCCTTATCCAGATTAACGCCGTACTCCGCGTTAATGGTGTCGATAATCTCGTACAGCTTTACGCCCTTGAAGCGCTTAAAAATCTCCTCTAAATCCAGCGTAATGCCGAATTCCCTGAACATGTGAACGTAGGCGCGGGAGCAGATCACCTCGCTGTCGACCAGCGTGCCGTCACAGTCGAAAAATACTGCTTCTGGTTGGGTCATGTCGTTTCCATTTTAATAAGTTAACGTTTTCGTCTTGCTGATTTGTGAGACGCAATCGTTGCCGTATAAGCAAAATCGATGAAAAAAAGTATCTCACAACCGCCCTTATTGTCGCATTTTGGTATAGGATAGCGACGAATTTTCCCTCCTTTGTTCGGAAACCGATAATGAGTCAACAACAAACCAGCCAGTCTTCTGGCCAGGGTCTGCTGGAGCGCGTGTTCAAACTGCGTGAACACGGCACGACGGCACGCACCGAAGCGATTGCAGGTTTCACCACCTTTCTGACGATGGTGTACATCGTTTTCGTTAACCCACAGATCCTCGGCGTGGCGGGTATGGATACCAGCGCCGTTTTCGTCACAACCTGTCTGATTGCTGCATTCGGCAGCATCATGATGGGGCTGTTCGCGAACCTTCCGGTGGCCCTGGCGCCGGCGATGGGGCTAAACGCCTTCTTTGCTTTTGTCGTGGTACAGGCGATGGGCTTGCCCTGGCAGGTCGGGATGGGCGCGATTTTCTGGGGCGCCGTTGGCCTGCTCCTGCTGACGATTTTCCGCGTGCGCTACTGGATGATTGCGAATATCCCGGTTAGCCTGCGTATTGGTATCACCAGCGGTATCGGCCTGTTTATCGGTATGATGGGCCTGAAAAACGCGGGCGTTATCGTCGCCAACCCGGAAACCCTGGTGAGTATCGGCAACCTGACGTCTCACAGCGTGCTGCTGGGTATTCTTGGCTTCTTTATTATTGCTATTCTGGCTTCCCGCAACATCCACGCGGCGGTGCTGGTTTCTATCGTGGTCACCACTTTGCTGGGCTGGATGCTGGGTGACGTTCACTACAGCGGCATCGTTTCCATGCCGCCGAGCGTAACGACGGTCATTGGCCATGTTGACCTGGCAGGTTCGCTGAATCTTGGCCTGGCAGGAGTGATCTTCTCGTTTATGCTGGTGAACCTGTTCGACTCCTCCGGCACCCTGATCGGCGTAACCGACAAGGCCGGCCTGGCCGATGCTAAGGGCAAGTTCCCGCGTATGAAGCAGGCGCTGTTTGTCGATAGCGTATCCTCCGTTGCGGGGTCTTTTATCGGTACCTCTTCCGTCACTGCCTATATTGAATCTTCCTCTGGGGTTTCCGTGGGCGGCCGTACCGGCTTAACCGCCGTGGTGGTGGGCATTTTGTTCCTGCTGGTGATCTTCCTGTCGCCGCTGGCGGGCATGGTCCCTCCTTATGCCGCAGCCGGCGCGCTGATTTACGTTGGCGTCCTGATGACGTCCAGCCTGGCGCGCGTGAAGTGGGATGATTTAACCGAATCCGTTCCTGCGTTTATTACCGCCGTGATGATGCCGTTTAGCTTCTCCATTACAGAAGGTATTGCCTTAGGCTTTATCTCTTATTGCGTGATGAAGATTGGCACCGGCCGGCTGCGCGATCTCAGCCCGTGCGTTATTGTAGTTTCACTGCTGTTCGTGCTGAAGATTGTGTTTATTGACGCGAAATAAACAGTAAGCCCTTTTCTGTGAAAAGGGCTTTAGCGTTTACACCCTCTCCGCGAGGGAGAGGGGCGGGGTGACATCCCTTTTTATTCAGGCCTTAACTCGCTGAATATACTCGGCAAAAGCGCTAAGCTGCCCGGTCAGATGATCGAGCGTGCCCTGATCGACAACTTTCCCCTCCTGCGGATCCACTTTATTCTGAATCACGCCGCCCATAAACTCGGGCTTATTCATCACCATCGCATCGAGGAATACCAGAATCTGACGCAGATGATACTGGCAGCGCGCGCCGCCAATGGCCCCCATAGAGCTGGTCTGGATCAGAACCGGCTTGCCGGATAGCGGTTGTTCCGGGAGACGAGACAGCCAGTCGATGGCGTTTTTCAGGCCGCCGGGCACCGAGTAGTTATATTCCGGCGTAACGATAACCACGCCATCCGCCTCACGAATTTGCTGCGCGATATCCTGAACGCTTTGTGGGAAACCCTCTTCCTGCTGCACGTCGGCATCATAGAGAGGAATATCGCCAATGGACGGTAACGCGGAAACTTCCATACCCGCGGGCGCGATGCCGGGCAGGGTACGTGCGACCATGGCATTAAAAGAGCCTTTGCGCAGACTTCCGAGTAACGTAACAACTTTCAACGTATCAGACATGATTGCTCCTTTGCATCATGATGGCCGGAAACACCGGTCAGTTGAGGGAGAAGGCTTTTTCTACCGGTAAACTGGTGAAGCGCATCAGCCGGGCGGATGGTTCTTTAGCACGGGCCTGCGCGTCAGGCAGGCTGCGCCAACCCTCTTTCGCGTTATATTCCCAGACTTTTAGCTGGCCAATATCCGGGCTGGCGGCAATAGACCAGACCAGCACCGTTTCGGCGTCGCAGACGGCTTCGATTGACTGCGTCCCGCTTGTCCGCAACCGTCCGGAGCCCGGGAGAAGCTGCAGGTTCAAGGCGGTTTCGCCGGTCAGCTTCATCACGCTTTTGCGTAACGCATCAAGCTGCGCGCGCGCTTCGTCAGGATCGTGCTGATTGCTAATCCATATTCGCTCATTACTGTTAAATACGTAACGTTCTGTATCGTGCGATGCATGTAACGCGCGGGAAGCGTGCGGCAATTCCATATCCAGGCCGCAATCGCCTTCGGTGGTTAAGGCAACGCCGACGATATTTCCGGCATAGGAGATGGAGAAACGCGGGAGATGTTCGTCGCGAAAAGCCGGTTTTCCATTCTCTTCGTCAATAATTTCGGGGAGTTCACTGATGCCGTACAACATAAAGAGGAGTTCTGCGAGGAGTGACCGGGATGCGCGATATCGGCTTTGTCGGTACTCAGGCAGGCGTCTGGCGGATTGATGACAGGCCGCTGACAGGCGTGTGGATAGCGGCTCCCGGGTGTTGAGTATCCCTCTTGCAAAATGCGTTGCCATTCTTCGCTCCGTGATTAATGGTCAATGATAAAAACTGCAAATGATATTATCGCTCAGAATTACCAGGTTTTAATGTGGAAATCATCTCTTGAAAAGGGAAATTGCGTGAATTTTACAATTTATTGCGCAAAGGGGGGCAAACCGGGAGCTATAGCGGTTCGGCGTAGAGCTGCCTGAGCGTTTCCCGTAGCCAGACGATCTTCGGGTTATAACTGTTGCGCTTATGCCAAAGAAGGGTAAAGGGGACGCGTATTTTCTCCAGCTGCGACGGTTCCAGCGGCAGAGGTAAGCAAACCAGCGGCAGGTGGTGCTGCTGATTGTAACGCTGGCAGTAACGCGGAGCGGTGGCCAGCATCGTATGATTGGGCTGAGCGGCCATAAATAACGACTGCTCAAAACCCGGAACGGTCAGCGCCACGGTGCGTTTATGTCCCAGATCCTGCAGGACATCGTCCAGCGCCCAGGTGTCGCTTTGTTCCCAGCAAATATTAATGTGCGGATAGCGCAAGAATGTGTCCAGATTCCACTCTTCGCTCAGCGCGGGATGATCGGCGCGCAACCATACCTGCGGGAGATCGGTAAACAGGATTTCAAAATCAATATACCAGGGCAGCAGGCTAAGCTGCTCCCGGGAGCGAGGATGTGTTTCCCTGCCGCAAAATCCGATATCGACTTCACCGCGAATAATCGCATCCAGCGAATCGTAATCCCAGTTACGCAGGCGGATCAGCGCCTGAGGATAGCGCTGGTAAATCCGCTGCGAAAGCGTATTGAGGAGGATCATCAGCAGCGGCGACTCTGCCGCCAGCTCAAACTTTAGCCCGCTGGGCATAGTGTGATGAGGCTTATCAAGGATCTGATTGCCCATCTGCATCCAGTCCGCCAGATCCTGCTCCATACTGCTCATCAGCGGCGTGGGTGATAGCCCCAGAGGCGTTTTGACAAACAGCGGATCGTCAAACCAGGCGCGCAGCTTGGCCAGCGATTTGCTTACCGCTGACGGCGAGACGTTCATCCGTTTCGCCGTGCGGGTGACGCTGAGCTCCTGAGTTAAGAGCTGCAGGCAGAGCAGCAGATTAAGATCGAGACTCGACAGGGGTTTCTTCATAGCGTTGCGCGGCCCGCGCCGGAGAGGCGACCATAATCAGAACAATGCTCACTATGCTACAGGCAATAAGTATCCCGATCAGCATATTCATCGCGCTGAGTCCGATGATGGCCGCCAGCCAAATCCACAGAGAAGAGCCGCAAACCTGAGCTATCCCTAAAACTGAACTCGCTACGCCAGCGCGCAGGGTGAATGGCCCGAGGGCCTGACTCATCGCCACGCCAAAGCCTGCGGAGAACCCTGCGCAAATCAGTCCCAGCCCCAGCATCGTCACCGTCTGGCTGGTGGACAGACTCAGCAGCACGCCCGCGCTAAAGAACAGCGCCTGTGAGGTCAGCATGAGCGTGCGGGGTTTAAATAGCGTCAGAGCGAACGGCGTCGAAAATGAAACCACCATGCTCACGAGCGCCATAAGCGCCATGGTCATGGAATAGGTACCGCGATCGAAGCCCATCACCTCCATCATCAGCACCGGTGAGACGTTAACGTAGGTCAGAATAGCCGCCACGCTCAGAGTAGTCATCACGATTCGGCTGAGGAAAAAGCGATTGAGCAGCGACTCCGGGACGATATTTTGCTGCTTTGCCGCGTGCGGAACGGATGTTGGTCGCGTTTCCCGCAACACAAATATCGACAGCAATCCCACCAGAGCCCCCATGCCGCTCATGGTATAGAACAGGCTCTGCCAGGGGAATTTCAGCATAATCAGATGACCGATTACCGGGGCCAGAACCGGAATAATGCAGGTAATACCGTTAAGGAGAGAAAGCACTTTTGCCCGGCGGCGATCGTCCAGGGTATCGCGCAATACCGCAAAGGCGACCACGTAGCAGCTGCCCGCGCCAATCCCCTGAATAAAACGCCCGGCCAGGAAATGGGCGCTGCCCTGCGCTTGCGAGCAAAGAAGAGAGGCCAGCAGGAAAACGACGGCGCCGAAAATCGCCACCGGCTTCCGGCCGGATTTGTCGGCTATACGGCCAGCAAACAGCATCGCCGCGGCCATTCCTGCCAGGTAAACTGAAAAGGCGATGTGCAGCTGCGCTTCACTGGCCCCCAGATCCTGCGCAATGCGCGGCAGGCCGACCAGATACATATCGATGCCGGATGGATAAAGCAGAACCAGCGCAAAACTGCAGATAAGAAAGCGTGCCATAGAACCCCTCACATAAGATTGCCGTAAAGCATAGTGGGGTTCGTGCGGTAGTACGAGTTGCCATTTGGACAACAATGTTTTCCTGAGAGGAAACGGGAGACGCAAGAGACACTTTTCATGCCCGGATAAATCGGTATGGTGGGTTTGATTCAGGGGATACCGTCCCGCCAGCGGGTCTGGCGGGCGGCGGAGGCTTGTCAGGCCAGCAGCGTGTGATTAACTTTAATCACCGTTTTTTTTATCTCAACGCTCTCTGCGCCCTGCACGCCTGGCTTATGCGGCTCGCCCGGCAAGAAAATGGCAAACATACCGGGCTTCAGCACTACCTGCTGCTGGTCGGCAATGGTTGAACATAGCCGGTAGTCGTCCTCGTGGTGCCATGTTTCGCACTCCCGGGCGCTATCGACCACGCCATAATGGATTGTTTCTTCGCCTTCCAGCAGGATCTGAATATCAATAAATTTTTTGTGCAGCTCCGCTTTTTTACTTTCCGCCGGCTGCGTAGCGAAGCGCATGACGTTCATATAAATATCATCGCCCTGTAAATCATAACGCCCGGGTTCACACTGCTGCGGTTGGGCCTTAACGGCCAGCCTCACAGCCTCAAGCAGAACGGGTGATAGTCCTGCGCATTCCGGGTGATGGATATCGCCGATAATCATAATGCTTTGTCCTCTGCTAACAACGCCGCGCCAATCAGCCCGGCATCATGCTGATAGTGTGCGGCTACAATAGGGGTGTGATATACCGCAGGCTCCTGCGCCAGATATCTTTCAACCAGGGGAATATAGCCGGGCGCCAGCCCGATACTGCCGCCCAGGACGGCATACTGGCAGTTATAGCTGGCCTTCATGTCGGCAATCAGCCGGGCGATGGTTTGCGCCGAACGGTGAACTAACGATGTCGCCTGGGAATGGCCGCTTTGCGAAAGAGCAAAAATGGTTTTGGCCGTCATTCCCTGCAGATCGTCGGTTGCCAGCGCGGCGATCCCCCTTCCGGATGCAATAGCCTCCACGCAGCCAATACGCCCGCAGCCGCAGCGCGGGCCGTGCGGGTCAGCCAGCGTATGGCCGATATGTCCGGCCAGCCCCTCCTTGCCGGACAAGAGCTTACCGTGGCAGACGATACCGCCGCCCACGCCGGTAGAGATGGTGATGAAGACCATCTCGCTCGCATCGGCAGCCAGAGCGTGATATTCGGCCCAGGCTGCCGCCTGCGCATCGTTCACCGCCAAGCACGGCAGCCCCGTTAGCTGCGCCAGCGTGTCCCTAAGAGGAAACTGCGCCAGCCCGCCCAGGTTATCCGGGTTTAACGCCGTCAGAACGCCGTGACCAATAATGCCCGTGGAGGCGACCGCTACCTGCCGGGACCGGCCTGCGAAAGGCGCAACCAGCTCGCGTAACGCTTCCGTTAGCGCCGCCGGCGTTTTGCTGGCTGGCGTTGGCAGCGTCTGTTTTTCCAGCACGCGATGCTGAGCATCGACCAGTGCGGCGGCAAGCTTGGTGCCGCCGATATCAATTGCCAGCGTGGTCATAGCGCAGCCTCAGTCAGCGCATCGCGGTACCACTGGCAGATGTGTTCCAGACGCGTAATCGCTGAGCCGACGGTCACCGCCCATGCGCCGTGCTTTATCGCCTGCGCCGCCAGCGCCGGGGAGTTAAATCGGCCTTCGGCAATGACCCGGTATCCTTTGGCGCTCAGCGCCTGCACTAGCGGGAAATCCGGTTCGGTAGGTACCGCATCCGTGGTATACCCGGACATCGTTGTCCCGATAATGTCTGCGCCAAGATTGTGGCACTCAGTCCCGTCCTCCAGGCTGGAGCAGTCTGCCATCGCCGCGCAGCCACGCTGATGAATTCGGTCAATCATTGCCTTAACGCCAACCGGACGCGGGCGATCCGTACCGTCGAAGGCGATAATATCCGCCCCCGCCTGCGCCAGCGCGTCTACATCTTCCAGAAATGGCGTAATGCGCACCGGCGAGTCCGGCAGATCGCGCTTGATGATGCCAATAATCGGTACTGAAATCAGCTCGCGGGTCGCCTTCAGGTTGTTAAGGCCTTCAATTCGTACTGCGACCGCCCCCGTATTGACCGCCGCCAGCGCCATAGCCGCGACGATTTCAGGTTTATCTAACGGGCTACCCGGTACCGGCTGGCAGGAGACAATGAGGCCACCCAATTGTTTAACGTTACTATCCAAATCATCAAATAAAGACATAGCACTATCCCTTACTTCCGTTTGCGCCCGACAGAGCCGGGCGCATGAATTTAGTGTTTATCGCAAAGCGGAGCGTTCGCTTTGTCGTGACCAACCAGTGCGCCGCTGAACGGTTTACCATCAATAGCGTCATGGGTACGTAGCGCTTCCGGGCGAATCCAGCGCTGTACTCGGGACGGCATATCCAGACCAATCAGCAGGATCACCACAAACGTCAGTCCGAAGGAGAGCGACCCCAGCGCCGTACCCAGATGCATGTGCTGTGCGACCAGCGCGCCGAGGACCGGCGCAGCCGCCCCGCCCAGGGCGCCTACGTTATAGGTGAAACCCAGACCGGCAGCGCGCTGGTCGGTGTCGAAGTAGCCGCCGATCAATTTCGGTAAGATCCCGGCAATCCCCTGACCCAGCATCTGCTGGAAGAAGAGAAGGATGCCCAGACCCCAGAGGCTGGAGCCGCCGATGGCGAAGACCGGAATAATCAGAACCTGCGATGCCAGCAGGCTGTAAACGTAGGCTTTTCGCGTGCCCAGCCAGTCGCCGAGGAAACCGCCGACGATGCAGCCGACGGCTGCGCCGAATCCGCTAAAGAAGAGCACCTTCGCGACCGTCGACGGATCGTATGCCAGCTCGGTTTTCAGATAGGTCGGCAACAGCGCCTGGATAGGCCAGGAGTAGAGAAAGGCGAACAGAACGACAACCATCAGCATCACGCCGGTCGGCCAACGTTTTCCGCTGCTCTGTACCATAAAGCTGATGAAAATGATGGTGCAGACGAGCGCCAGCGCAATCACCACGAGCGGATTGTGCAGGTTTCCGGCGAAGCAGAACCAGAGCGCGGCCGTTGCGGCCAGCGTCATCAGCATATTCATGGCGCGATATTTACCGCGATAGAGGATATCCACCATCGTCCGCACCGGCGTTTTTTTCGTCTGGCGCTCTGTCCAGTCTTCCGTTTCCGGAATATTTTTACGCAGCCACAGCGCGAAAATAATCGGCAGAATGCCGAGGAAGAACAACGCGCGCCAGCCCCATAAGGGGACCACCAGACTGTAAACCTGCGCCGCTACGACAGCGCCGACGGAAAAGCCGGAAATCAGGAAGCCGCTGGCTTTATTTCGCAAGTGTTTTGGCCAGCTTTCAATCACATAGGTGGCGCTGGATCCGTACTCTCCGGCCATTCCCATTCCAATCACCATACGGGCGATAAACATGGAGGTGTATCCAGGCGCAAAGCCGCAGGCCAGCGTACCGACGGAGAAAAGAATAATACTGCTGACCATCGCGAGGCGGCGGCCATAGCGGTCACCCATCGCCCCCAGCAGCAAGCCGCCGAACCAGCGGGAGATAAACGCCGCCGAGATAATACTCGCCGCCTGTACCGTGGTGAGCTGGAATTCGCTTTGTACTTCGGTGAGCACCAGAGCAATTAAAACGAAATCAAAACCATCCAGTAAATAGCCCAGCCAGGCTGCGGAAAACGCCCGCCACTGCGACTTATTGAGGTGCTTATACCATGGTTTGGTACTTATTATTTCACTCATATGCTCTCCTGTGATGAGCAACGTTTTTATGCTGTAGGGCCAAAAAAAAGCAGGGTGCCGCGCACCCGAATGAAGTTAAACTCCAATTAATGTATTTTTTAGAAGTTAAACACCACAAGGGCTTTGCATGAGATATGTGAACAAGATCATGGTCACAGGCGAGGGGGAATGAAAAAAGGCGATCTGACTCACGCGATGAGACGTAATATGTTTTTGCCGCGCCGGGGATAGCCGCATCACCACGGCGTTTTTTAAAAAACCATATTGCCTGGCGCTGAACTGTCCTCCATCATGAGCGCCTGATAATCGCGTAAACAGTAGGGAAGAGATGACGACTCCGACTTCGCCGGTCAAAGCCGGGAAAATACTTGATACCCTGGGGGCGATGCAAAGCAGTATGACCCGCGTCGGGAAAAGCATCGCGCAGTATGTGATCGCTTCCCCGCATAAGGTGACTCAGCTTTCGATTGCCGATCTCTCAGAGGAAGTGAACGCGGGCGAAGCATCGGTGATCCGTTTCTGTCGACAGCTGGGCTATAAAGGTTTTCAGAACTTCAAAATGGAACTGGCCATTGAGCTGGCCATGAACGATAGCGATGACAACAGCACGCTGCTGGAGGCTGAAATTCAGAAAACCGACGATGCGCACACCATCGGCCTGAAGCTCCAGGGCGCCATCTCGACCGTGCTTTCGGAAACGCTAAATCTGCTGGATATGGAGCAGGTGGAACGGGTCGTGGAGGCGCTGCATACTTGTAATTGCGCCTATATCTTTGGCGTTGGCGCTTCCGGACTGACCGCCGAGGAGATGAAGCATAAGCTGATGCGAATCGGGCTGCGCGTCGATGCCTTAACAAATAATCACTTTATGTATATGCAGGCCGCGCTGCTCAAGGTTGGCGATGTCGCCATCGGCATCAGCCACTCCGGACATTCGCCGGAAACCGCGCACGCCCTCGATCTGGCAAGGCAGGCTGGAGCCACCACCGTCGCCTTAACGCATAACCTCGGATCGCCATTGAGTAAAGTCGCTGATATTACGCTCATTAACGGCAACCGACAGGGGCGCCTGCAGGGTGACTCTATCGGCACTAAAACGGCGCAGCTCTTCGTTCTGGATCTCATTTATACGCTGCTGGTGCAGAGAGACCCGGAAGCCGCCCGCGCGAATAAACTGCGAACGATGGATGCTCTGTCCATGCTCAAGTAGCGCGAATTTAGTGCGATTCGTCACAATCTGATACTCCCGTTTTTTCTCCCTGCCGGTAACCTGTTGCAACCGGCATCGTTAGCCCCTAGGATGGAGTAATACTTCAAAATTAATTAATTTAAGAAGAAAAACACCATTCGAGGATTACATGACAAAGTTAACAGGTCTTATTGCCGCCCCCCATACGCCTTTTGATGCCAACGGCGAAGTCAACTACCCCGTTATCGATCGGATTGCCGAGCATCTGATTGCGCAGGGCGTTAAAGGTGCTTACGTCTGTGGGACGACCGGAGAAGGCATCCACTGTTCCGTAGAAGAGCGTAAAAAAATTGCCGAGCGCTGGGTCGCGGCAAGCCAGGGACAATTAAGCATTACGCTACACACCGGGGCTCTCAGCATCGCCGATGCGCTGGAGCTCAGCCGCCATGCTGAAACCCTGGATATTTTTGCCACCTCGGTCATCGGACCGTGCTTCTTCAAACCGTCAACCGTCGACGATCTGGTGGAATATTGCCGTATTATCGCCGCCGCCGCGCCGTCAAAAGGCTTCTATTACTACCACTCCGGCATGTCGGGTCTGAGCCTGGATATGGAGCAGTTCCTGATCGCGGCAGCGGATAAAATCCCGAACCTGTCCGGTATGAAGTTTAACTCCGCGGATATGTATGAGTTCCAGCGCTGCCTGCGCGTCAACAATCGCCAGTTCGATATTCCGTTCGGCGTGGATGAGTTTTTACCGGCAGGCCTGGCCTGCGGCGCCGTCGGCGCGGTTGGCAGTACTTATAACTATGCGGCGCCGCTCTATCATCGTCTGATCGACAGCTTTAACCGGGGAGACCATCAGGATGTTGCTGCCTGTATGGATAAGGTTATCGCAATTATTCGCGTCCTGATTCAGTACGGCGGCGTTGCGGCCGGGAAGCTGGCGATGCAGCTGCACAGTATTGACGTCGGCGATCCGCGCCGCCCGCTGCGCCCGATGACCAGCGAGCAAAAGCGCGTCGCGCTGGACGCTTTTCGCGCTGCCGATTTTATTTAATCGTTAAGCGCATCGACTGGCATCCGCGGGATACCGCATCCCCGGATGCTTCTTTATCAGCGACGTTATTTCCAGATCTTTGCCATACCTTCACTTTCTGGCCTGACGCTGGAAAACCCAAATTTTGCGTACAGCTCGGGAACATCCGCCACCAGCGAGACGTATGCCCCTTTAAACGCGTTTTCATCCAGCCAGGCGACAATTTTTTGCATGATCTGGCGACCAAGCCCTTTTCCCTGATGAGCGGGATCAACGGCGACGTCGACGATTTCAAAGTTCAGCGCGCCGTCGCCGACGATGCGCCCCATCCCAACGGGCACGCCCTCATAGAGGATATGCACCCCGTAGCAGCTATGCGGCAGACCCGCGCGGGCGCCTTCCAGCGGGCGCGGGGACATACCAGAAATGATGCGCAGGCGGCAAAAGTCTTCCGCAGAAGGTACGGTATCAATCAGGGTGTAATCACTCAACATGGTGGTATCCGGTACGAGTAAAGCGAGGGTATCGATAAGGGTAATAGAGAAAGCGCTGTGCCGTGAAGACGTAAAGGGAAAATAATAAACCCGCTTTAACAGGACGTTAAGGCGGGTTAGTCAATGCTCACAAACTGAGATTACTTACCAATACAGAAACTGGAGAAAATGCGCCCCAGCAGGTCGTCGGAGGTAAACTCACCGGTGATTTCGCTCAGGTTCTGCTGGGCCAGGCGCAGCTCTTCCGCCAGCAGCTCGCCAGCCCAGGCGCCCAGCAGCTGCGCTTTACCCTGCTGCAGATGCTCTGCGGCATCGGACAGCGCCTGCAGGTGGCGACGGCGCGCCAGAAAGCCGCCTTCCATATTGGTCTCAAAACCCATGCTCTGCTTGAGATGATTGCGCAGCACGTCTACGCCCTCGCCGGTACGCGCCGAAAGGCGGACAAGTGAGTGGTCATTTACTTCGCTCAACCCCAGCGTTTCGCCGGTAATATCCGCTTTGTTGCGCACCACGGTAATCGGCAAATTTTTCGGCAGACGGGCGATAAAATCTGGCCAGATATCCGCCGGATCGGTCGCACCGGTGGTGGTGCCGTCGACCATGAACAGTACGCGGTCGGCTTGTTCAATCTCCTGCCAGGCACGCTCGATGCCGATGCGCTCGACCTCGTCGTTCGCATCGCGCAGGCCGGCGGTATCAATGATGTGCAGCGGCATACCGTCAATGTGGATATGCTCGCGCAGAACGTCGCGGGTGGTTCCGGCAATATCGGTGACGATAGCCGCTTCCCGGCCCGCCAGCGCGTTCAGCAGGCTTGATTTCCCGGCGTTCGGCCGCCCGGCAATGACCACTTTCATCCCTTCGCGCAGCAGGCTGCCCTGGCGCGCCTCGGCGCGCACGGCGTCGAGATCGGCGATAACCGCGTTAAGCTGGGCTTCAATTTTACCATCGGAGAGGAAGTCGATCTCTTCGTCCGGAAAATCAATGGCTGCTTCGACGTAGATGCGCAGGTGAGTCAGCGCTTCCACCAGATGGTTGACGCGAGTAGAGAATGCGCCCTGCAGCGAATTCAGCGCTGAACGAGCCGCCTGCTCGGAGCTGGCGTCGATCAGGTCAGCAATCGCTTCGGCCTGGGCTAAATCGAGCTTATCGTTCAAAAACGCGCGCTCGGAGAACTCGCCGGGCCTGGCGATGCGCACACCCGGAAGCGTCAGAATACGTTTCAGAAGCAGGTCGAGAATAACAGGGCCGCCATGGCCCTGAAGCTCCAGCACGTCTTCACCAGTAAAGGAGTTCGGGCCGGGGAACCACAGGGCAATACCCTGATCCAGCGCGCTGCCGTCGCTGTCTTTAAACGGTAGGTAGTCGGCATAGCGCGGTTTCGGCAGCTTGCCCAGCACCGCCTGCGCAACGTCGCGCGCCTTCAGGCCAGAGATGCGCAGGATGCCCACACCACCGCGTCCCGGTGGGGTTGCCTGGGCGACGATAGTGTCGTTATGGCTCATGGTGACTCTCTATGTAGATGTAAAAAAGGCGGTCTATTGACCGCCTTCTCTGGCATTAACGTTACCGTAAATACTCAAAATAATTCAAGAGTATCAGGATTTTTTCTTCTCGCGGCTATGCAGACCACGCTTTTCCAGACCACGGTAAATCAGCTGCTGCTGAATAATGGTGACCAGGTTGCTGACGATATAGTAAACCACCAGACCAGACGGGAACCACAGGAAGAACACCGTAAAGATGACCGGCATAAAGGTCATGATCTTCTGCTGCATCGGGTCGGTCACGGTAGTCGGAGACATCTTCTGAATGAAGAACATCGTCGCGCCCATGATGATCGGCAGGATGTAGTACGGGTCTTGCGCAGACAGGTCGTGGATCCACAGGATAAACGGCGCATGACGCAGTTCAACCGAGGCGCTCAGCATGTAGTACAGCGCAAGGAAGATTGGCATCTGGATAATCAGCGGGAAGCAGCCACCCAGTGGGTTAACCTTCTCCGCTTTATACAGGGCCATCATCTCCTGGCTCTGACGCTGCTTGTCGTCGCCCAGACGCTCGCGCATTGCCTGAATCTTCGGCTGCAGCATACGCATCTTCGCCATGGAGGTGTACTGCGCTTTGGTCAGCGGGTACATGATGCCACGAACGATAAAGGTAATGACGATGATGGAGAAGCCCCAGTTGCCCAGATAGCTGTGGATCCATTTCAGCAGCTTGAACAGCGGCTGAGAGATAAACCACAGCCAGCCGTAGTCGACGGTCAGGTCAAGATGCGGCGCAACGGCGGCCATTTTGTCCTGAATGGCCGGGCCGACCCACAGGGTGCTTTCCAGCTTGTCGGTTTGACCCGGCTGGACCAGAACCGGCTGAGATTTGTAGCCGATAGCCACAAGACCGTTGCCAAGGTTCGCGGTATAGAAGTTGTTAGTGCCGTTGTTCTGCGGAACCCATGCGGTAGTAAAGTACTGCTGCAGCATGGCAACCCAACCGTTTTTGGTGCTGACGTTCAGGTTTTCGTTATCAACGATAGTATCGAATTTATATTTTTCGTACTTCGTTTCAGACGTTGAGTACGCCGCGCCACGGAAGGTGTGCATGGTAGTCAGGCCACCGGTCTGGGTGTCGCGATGCGTCGGCAGGTTGGCGGTTTGCTTCAGCTGGCCAAAGGTTGAGATTTCCAGCGGTTTTTCGCTGGCGTTCTCTACGCTATAGCCGACGTTCACCGCATATTCACCGCGCTTCAGGGTGAAGGTTTTGGTGAATACGTTGCCTGCTTTATCGGTGTACGTGAGCGGAATGACGATTTCGTTCTGGCCATCAGCCAGCACAAACGCATCTTTATCGACGTTATACAACGGACGCGGTCCGTTTGCCGGATTGTCCGGGCCATCACGACCGGTTAAACCGCTCTGCGCCTGATAGGTAAACTGCGGCGAAGTTTCCAGAAGCTGGAATGGCTCAGTTGACTTCAGCTCTTTCGGATAATCCAGAAGCAGCGCCTGCTCAACATCACCACCGCGGGTGTTGATGGTCAGGTCAAGCACATCGGTTTTTACCGTAATCAGTTTCCCCTGGCCACTGGCCGGTACGCCCTGGTCGGCGGCGCTACCCGTTGCTGTGGTCGTTGTCTGCGTGGTCTGCTGCTGAGGCTGAGGATTGTTATCCTGCTCCCAGGCTTGCCAGATCATGAAAGACACGAACAACAAAGCGATGATAAGAAGATTGCGTTGCGAATCCATCGTTAGTGTTCTCTGGTATCAAATGGTCCAGGCGGGACGGGATCGTCACCACCAGGGTGTAAAGGGTGGCATTTTAATACGCGTTTCACCGTCAACCAACTGCCTTTTATCAATCCAAACCTGCGCAATGCCTCAATTCCGTATTGAGAACAGGTTGGCGTGAAACGGCAGTGCGGCCCGAGTAGCGGACTAATCAGGCGCTGATAGACCCGAATCAGGCCTATCAGGACCCGCGAGCCAAGCGACAGTGGCGGCGCCATAATTTTTCCAACGCTTCCGAGAGAGCACGGTTATCGAGGTCGGCAACCCCTTTCTTCGCCACCACCACGAAATCCATTGGCGGGAGTTCATGTTGACGTAAACGGAAGCTTTCACGCGTCAGACGTTTGATCCGATTGCGTTCATGCGCACGCTTAACGTTTTTCTTGGCGACGGTAAGACCGATGCGGGGATGCCCCAGCGAATTTTGGCGGCCGAGGATGGTGATTTGCGGCGTGCCAGCCCGTAATGGCTGCTGGAAGACGAAAGTGAAATGACTGGGAGTTAACAAACGTAACTCCCTGGGAAATGCGAGCTTAACCACTCAGGGTTAGCTTTATTACTTGGAAACGGTCAGACGAGCGCGGCTTTTAGCACGACGACGTGCCAGAACCTGACGACCATTTTTAGTAGCCATACGAGCACGGAAGCCGTGAGAACGGTTGCGCTTCAGTACAGACGGTTGAAAAGTGCGTTTCATGGCGATTTCTACCTAAACTTGAATAATTTCACTGACTTTCGCGTAAATCCGAACGAATTTCGAACGGCCTACGCCTCAGCGTGGGTGATTAAAGAGGCCGGATTGTAATAATTGTACACTCCGGAGTCAATTCTCTTTCCTTATTTCTCGCACCTTGCCGCACAAAAAACAGGCGATGGCGCGCTGCGGAAAACGGGCATTACGCGCCGGGTGGGGGATTATACGACCTGGTGGATAAAGCGCAAGGATCGTAAAGGATCTTTGTTAGATCGATTAGGCTCAAAACCCGCGTAGCTCATTAATTTTTCCAATATGCGGCTGAAATCGTGCTTCACTCCAGCCAGGATCGATTACACTTATCCAGCTTCGATCCTTCCTGTGGATAAATCGGGAAGAATCTGTTGAGAAACACAAGATCTCTTTCTCAGTTTAGGCTATGATCCCCGGTCCCGATCGGGATCCAGAGATCCGCATCGGGTAATAACCGCAGATAGCGGTTCGCACGTCACCCCTTTTGTGCAGGGGCTTTTCGGCTATGCAGGGTCTTGTCGACGTGTGCCAACAATCACGATTGTTTCAGTTTCTCTTTATATATCGATTTTTGTTCGAGTGGAGTCCGCCGTGTCACTTTCGCTTTGGCAGCAGTGTCTTGCCCGATTGCAGGATGAGTTACCAGCCACAGAATTCAGCATGTGGATACGCCCTTTGCAGGCGGAGTTGAGCGATAACACGCTGGCACTGTATGCGCCAAACCGTTTTGTGCTCGATTGGGTAAGGGATAAATACCTCAATAATATCAATGGACTCCTCAATGATTTTTGCGGTGCGGATGCCCCACAGCTGCGCTTTGAAGTCGGCGCGAAGCCTGCCGTTCAGATGCAGAGAGGCGCGGTAAGCGTTGCCGCGGTCGCCCCTGCGCAGCAGGTTCAGACGGCGCGCGTTGCCCCGACTATCGTGCGTCCAGGCTGGGATAACGTGCCGGCGCCGGCAGAACCGACCTATCGCTCCAACGTCAATGTGAAACATACGTTTGATAACTTCGTCGAGGGTAAATCTAACCAGCTGGCTCGCGCGGCGGCGCGTCAGGTAGCGGATAACCCCGGCGGCGCGTATAACCCGCTGTTTCTTTATGGCGGCACCGGCCTGGGTAAAACTCACCTTTTACACGCGGTTGGTAACGGGATTGTGGCGCGTAAACCCAACGCAAAAGTGGTTTACATGCACTCCGAGCGCTTTGTGCAGGACATGGTAAAAGCTCTGCAAAACAACGCCATTGAAGAATTTAAGCGCTACTACCGCTCCGTTGACGCCCTGCTGATCGATGATATCCAGTTTTTTGCTAATAAAGAGCGCTCGCAGGAAGAGTTTTTCCATACCTTTAACGCCCTGCTGGAAGGCAATCAGCAGATCATCCTGACCTCGGATCGCTATCCGAAGGAGATCAACGGGGTTGAAGATCGTCTGAAATCACGCTTCGGCTGGGGTCTGACGGTTGCGATCGAACCGCCAGAGCTGGAAACTCGCGTGGCGATCCTGATGAAAAAAGCGGATGAAAACGACATCCGCCTGCCGGGCGAAGTGGCGTTCTTTATCGCCAAGCGTCTGCGCTCTAACGTACGTGAGCTCGAAGGGGCGCTGAACCGCGTTATCGCCAATGCCAACTTTACCGGCCGGGCGATCACTATCGACTTCGTCCGCGAAGCGCTGCGCGATCTGTTGGCTTTACAGGAAAAACTGGTCACCATCGACAATATTCAAAAGACGGTGGCGGAGTATTACAAAATTAAGGTAGCGGACCTGCTGTCTAAACGCCGCTCCCGTTCGGTGGCGCGCCCACGCCAGATGGCGATGGCGCTGGCAAAAGAGCTGACCAACCACAGTCTGCCGGAAATCGGCGATGCGTTTGGCGGTCGCGACCATACCACCGTCCTGCACGCTTGCCGCAAGATTGAGCAGTTGCGTGAAGAAAGCCACGATATCAAAGAAGATTTTTCCAATTTAATCAGAACATTATCCTCGTGACGCTATGAAATTTACCGTAGAACGTGAACATTTATTAAAACCGCTGCAACAGGTAAGTGGTCCTTTAGGTGGTCGTCCGACGCTACCGATTCTTGGCAACCTGCTCCTTCAGGTTACCGATGGCGCGCTGTCGCTGACCGGTACCGATCTGGAAATGGAAATGGTCGCGCGCGTTGCGCTGATTCAGCCGCACGAAGCGGGAGCAACAACCGTTCCGGCGCGTAAATTTTTTGATATCTGCCGCGGCCTGCCTGAAGGCGCGGAGATCGCGGTACAGCTGGAAGGCGAGCGTATGCTGGTGCGTTCCGGGCGTAGCCGTTTCTCGCTCTCGACGCTACCGGCGGCGGATTTCCCTAACCTTGACGACTGGCAGAGCGAAGTTGAGTTTACCCTGCCGCAGGCGACCATGAAGCGCCTGATTGAGGCGACGCAGTTTTCGATGGCTCACCAGGACGTTCGCTATTACTTAAACGGTATGCTGTTTGAAACCGAAGGCAGCGAACTGCGCACCGTAGCGACCGATGGCCACCGCCTGGCGGTCTGCTCTATGCCGCTGGAAGAGTCCCTGCCCAATCATTCGGTGATCGTGCCGCGTAAAGGCGTGATTGAGCTGATGCGTATGCTTGATGGCGGCGATACGCCGCTGCGCGTACAGATCGGCAGCAACAACATCCGGGCTCACGTTGGCGACTTTATCTTTACTTCGAAGCTGGTCGATGGTCGCTTCCCTGACTATCGCCGCGTACTGCCGAAGAACCCGGACAAGCATCTGGACGCCGGCTGCGATATTCTCAAGCAGGCCTTTGCCCGGGCGGCGATTCTTTCTAACGAAAAATTCCGCGGCGTGCGCCTGTATGTCAGTGAAAATCAGCTGAAAATCACCGCCAATAACCCGGAACAGGAAGAAGCGGAAGAAATTCTGGACGTTACCTATGCCGGTACGGAAATGGAAATCGGTTTTAACGTCAGCTATGTACTGGATGTGCTGAACGCGCTGAAGTGTGAGAACGTACGTATTCTCCTGACGGATTCCGTTTCGAGCGTGCAGATTGAGGATGCGGCTTCGCAATCCGCAGCCTACGTCGTCATGCCCATGCGATTGTAGAATCTGCAAAGGGGCTGGTTTACTTGCCATTTCGCCTTCCGGCAGTGCTCGAAATGCTCACGTACTTCGTGTACGCTCCGCTTTCTGCGCGCTGGCGGTAGACGAACTGGCTGCGACACCTACGCCCCTTGAATGATGACGAGCTGATATGTCGCTATCCCGACTTCTAATCAAAGACTTCCGCAATATTGAAAATGCGGATCTCGCCTTATCCCCCGGCTTTAACTTCCTGGTTGGCGCCAACGGCAGCGGCAAAACCAGCGTGCTTGAAGCTATCTATACGCTCGGCCACGGTCGGGCGTTTCGTAGCTTGCAGATTGGCCGCGTGATTCGTCACGAGCAGGAGTCATTTGTTCTGCACGGTCGCCTGCAGGGCGAAGAGCGAGAAGTCGCCATCGGCCTGACGAAAGATAAGCAGGGCGACAGCAAGGTTCGTATCGACGGCACTGACGGCCATAAAGTGGCGGAGCTGGCGCTTCTGATGCCGATGCAGCTGATTACGCCAGAGGGGTTTACTTTACTCAACGGCGGCCCCAAATACAGAAGAGCGTTCCTTGATTGGGGATGCTTCCACAACGAAGCCGGATTCTTTACCGCCTGGAGCAACCTGAAGCGCCTGGTGAAGCAGCGCAACGCCGCGCTGCGTCAGGTGAGTCGCTATGCCCAGCTGCGGCCATGGGATCTTGAGCTGATCCCGCTGGCGGAGCAAATCAGCCGCTGGCGCGCCGAATATAGCGCCGCTATTGTCGAAGATATGGCGGATACCTGTCGGCAGTTTTTACCTGAGTTCGCCCTCACCTTTTCTTTCCAGCGCGGCTGGGAGAAAGAAACGGATTATGCCGAGGTGCTGGAACGAAATTTCGAACGCGATCGCATGTTAACCTATACCGCGCACGGTCCGCACAAAGCGGATTTCCGCATTCGTGCCGACGGCGCGCCGGTAGAGGATACATTGTCGCGCGGGCAGCTTAAGCTGCTGATGTGCGCCCTGCGGCTGGCGCAAGGTGAGTTTTTGACCCGCGAGAGCGGGCGACGCTGCCTGTACCTGATAGATGATTTTGCCTCGGAACTCGACGACGCGCGGCGCGGGCTGCTGGCCAGCCGTTTAAAAGCCACGCAGTCGCAGGTTTTCGTCAGCGCCATTAGCGCTGAACACGTTATAGACATGTCGGACGAAAATTCGAAGATGTTTACCGTGGAAAAGGGTAAAATAGCGGATTAACCTAAGATTAAATGAGCGAGAAACGTTGATGTCGAATTCTTATGACTCCTCCAGTATCAAAGTCCTGAAAGGGCTGGATGCGGTGCGTAAGCGCCCGGGTATGTATATCGGCGACACGGATGACGGCACCGGTCTGCACCACATGGTATTCGAGGTTGTGGATAACGCTATCGACGAAGCGCTCGCAGGTTACTGTAAAGACATCGTTGTTACGATCCACAGCGATAACTCCGTCTCCGTACAGGATGACGGCCGCGGTATTCCAACCGGTATTCACCCGGAAGAGGGCGTGTCGGCGGCGGAGGTGATCATGACCGTTCTGCACGCAGGCGGTAAATTCGATGATAACTCCTATAAAGTTTCCGGCGGTCTGCACGGCGTAGGCGTTTCCGTTGTTAACGCCCTGTCGCAGAAGCTGGAGCTGGTTATTCAACGCGATAACAAAATTCACCGTCAGGTTTATGCCCACGGCGTGCCGCAGGCTCCGCTGGCGGTTACCGGCGAAACCGAAAAAACCGGTACCATGGTGCGCTTCTGGCCGAGCTACGAAACCTTTACCAACGTTGTCGAATTCGAATACGAGATTCTGGCAAAACGCCTGCGCGAGCTGTCGTTCCTGAACTCCGGGGTGTCGATTCGCCTGCGCGACAAGCGTGACGGCAAAGAAGATCATTTCCACTACGAAGGCGGTATCAAAGCCTTTGTGGAATATCTGAACAAAAACAAAACGCCGATCCACCCGAATATTTTCTATTTCTCCACTGAAAAAGACGGTATCGGCGTTGAAGTTGCGCTGCAGTGGAACGACGGGTTCCAGGAAAATATCTACTGCTTTACCAACAATATCCCGCAGCGCGACGGCGGTACTCACCTGGCGGGCTTCCGTGCGGCGATGACGCGTACCCTGAACGCCTATATGGATAAAGAAGGCTACAGCAAAAAAGCGAAAGTCAGCGCTACCGGCGACGACGCCCGTGAAGGCCTGATTGCCGTGGTTTCCGTGAAGGTGCCGGATCCGAAATTCTCCTCGCAGACCAAAGACAAGCTGGTCTCCTCTGAGGTGAAATCGGCGGTCGAACAGCAGATGAACGAACTGCTGAACGAGTACCTGCTGGAAAACCCGTCTGACGCCAAAATCGTAGTGGGCAAAATCATCGATGCCGCCCGTGCGCGTGAAGCCGCGCGCCGCGCGCGTGAAATGACCCGCCGTAAAGGCGCGCTGGACCTGGCTGGCCTGCCGGGCAAACTGGCGGATTGCCAGGAACGCGACCCGGCACACTCTGAACTGTACTTAGTGGAAGGGGACTCTGCGGGCGGCTCTGCTAAGCAGGGGCGTAACCGTAAGAACCAGGCGATTCTGCCGCTGAAGGGGAAAATCCTCAACGTTGAGAAAGCGCGCTTTGACAAAATGCTCGCTTCGCAGGAAGTGGCGACGCTGATTACCGCGCTGGGCTGCGGCATTGGTCGCGACGAGTACAACCCGGACAAACTGCGCTACCACAGCATCATCATCATGACCGATGCGGACGTCGACGGCTCGCACATTCGTACGCTGCTGTTGACCTTCTTCTACCGTCAGATGCCGGAAATCGTTGAGCGCGGCCACGTCTATATTGCCCAGCCGCCGCTGTACAAAGTGAAGAAAGGCAAGCAAGAACAGTATATTAAAGACGATGAGGCGATGGATCAGTACCAAATCTCCATCGCGCTGGATGGCGCAACGCTGCACACCAACGCCAACGCGCCGGCCCTGGCCGGAGAGCCGCTGGAGAGACTGGTTGCCGAGTATAACGCCACGCAGAAAATGATTACGCGTATGGAACGTCGTTATCCTAAAGCGCTGCTCAAAGAGCTTATCTATCAGCCGACGCTCGCAGAGGCCGACCTGGCGAATGAGCAGACCGTGACGCGCTGGATCAACGCCCTGGTGAGCGAGCTGAATGAGAAAGAGCAGCACGGCAGCCAGTGGAAATTTGATGTCCGCGAGAACGCCGAGCTGCAGCAGTTTGAGCCGATCGTTCGCGTGCGTACCCACGGCGTGGATACCGATTATCCGCTGGATCATGAGTTTGTCACCGGGCCGGAATACCACCGTATCTGCGCGCTGGGCGAAACGCTGCGCGGTCTGATTGAAGAGGATGCCTTTATTGAGCGCGGCGAGCGCCGTCAGCCGGTTGCCAGCTTTGAACAGGCGCTGGACTGGCTGGTGAAAGAGTCGCGCCGCGGCCTCTCTATCCAGCGCTATAAAGGTCTTGGCGAGATGAACCCGGACCAGCTGTGGGAAACCACTATGGACCCGGATAGCCGCCGCATGCTGCGCGTGACCGTGAAGGATGCGATTGCCGCTGACCAGCTGTTCACCACCCTGATGGGTGACGCCGTTGAACCGCGTCGCGCCTTTATCGAAGAGAACGCCCTCAAAGCGGCGAACATCGATATTTAATCGTCGTCTACAGCCCTACTCAGGCCGCGCATTTAGCGCGGCTTTTTTGTGGGCGCAGGCATATCCAGCGACATCACGGACGGTAAACGGCTGGCGAGCATATCGACGGCAATTCTCACCCTCAGCGGTAGATGCGGCGTCTGTTGCCAGACCGCATGAACGTCGAAGCGCACATCCGGCGCCTGCTTTAAAAGCGGGACGAGTTTTCCCTGATGAATTTCTTTGCTGGCCATCCAGCAGGGCAGCCATGCAATGCCGTGGCCGGCCAGCGCAGCGTCGCAGATTGCCTGCAAATCATCCATATTGAGCGATGAACGGGGAGTAAAGGTGTGCGAGACTCCTTCTTTATCCATCAGCTGCCAGGATAGCACTCTGCCTGCTTGCAGATAGTTAATGGCCGCATGGTGGGGTAAATCATCAACGCTTTGTGGCAGACCCTTCTTCAGCAGGTAATCCGGCGCGGCGCACAGCACCATGCGGTGTTCTCCCAGCTTTCTGGCGACCAGAACGCTGCTGTCCTGAAGGGGGCCGTTACGCACCGCCATATCAAACCCTTCCTCGACGAGATCCACCACGCGATCGCTGAATGACATCTCCAGCTCGAGACCTGGGTGTTCCTGCGCAAGCTCGATCAGCAGTGGGGCCACGCACTGGCGACCAAACAGCACCGGCATGGCCACGCGCAGGCGGCCACTAACCTGCTGTTTCCCTGTTTCCAGCAGCGACTCTGCTCCACGAATTTCCTCCAGCGCGCGCTGACAACGTTCATAAAAAAGGGCGCCGTTGTCGGTCAGGCTTTGGCTGCGGGTCGTACGTTGAAACAGACGTACCCCCAACCGCTCTTCAAGCCGAGCGATACTCTTTCCTACCGCCGAGCGCGACAAATGCAAACGAATTGCGGCCTGAGAAAAACTTCCCGCCTCAACGGCGGCCACAAAAACCGGAATATCCTTCAGCGTATCGGTCATGGATTGTATCTTTTAAGTCACCAATAGAGGGAAAACTTATCGCCACTGGTTACCCATGGTCAACGGTAAACTGTCACTTCAAGCTTATTTGATGGCAGGAGTGAAAAATGACGCAGACAATGCAACGCTGGTCTATGGACGCCCTCGGGCGTGAGAACCTCAATCTTATTCAGGCGCCTGTTCCGCAGCCGGGCCCGGGTGAAGTCCGCGTGCGGGTGAATGCCGTTGCGCTCAACTATCGCGATAAGATGGTCATTGAAGGCACCATGCCTATTGCGCTTTCCTTCCCGTTTACGCCGGCGTCTGATATGGCGGGCGTGGTGGAGAGCACGGGCGAGGGCGTCACGCGTTTCAAACCCGGCGCTCGGGTGATCTCCACCTTTTTCCCGGAGTGGATCGACGGTAGACCAGCGTCAGATGCCCGCACTTTGCCTTATAAAACCACCGGCGGGTACTTCCAGGGCATGCTGGCTGAGTACGTGGTTGTGAATGAAAACTGGCTGGTGGCTGCACCGGAAACCCTTGATGATGCAGAAGCCAGCACGCTCCCTTGTGCAGGGCTTACCGCATGGTTCGCGCTGGTGGAACGCGGTCATTTACACGCCGGGCAATCGGTGCTGGTACAGGGGACGGGCGGTGTGGCGATATTCGCTTTGCAAATTGCAAAAGCACAGGGGGCAAAGGTTTTTGTCACATCAGGAAGTGATGAAAAACTGGCGCGGGCTAAACAACTTGGCGCCGATCATGGGATAAACCGGCTCAAAAGTGATTGGACGGAAGGAATTTACGAACTGACCGCCGATCGCGGCATCGATCATATTATTGAAACCGTTGGCGGGGAGAATCTGCGACATTCCCTGCGCGCCGTTGCGGTTCATGGCCGCATATCGGTCATTGGCGTGCTGGCCGGGAGTGAAATCTCGCTACCGGCTGGCGAACTGTTGCTGAAATCCCCGGTGATTCAGGGTATTGGTGTCGGGCACCGTCGTGCGCTGGAAGATTTCGTCCGCGCCGTTGACGTGACCGGGTTAAAACCGGTGATTGAACACCGTTACCGTTTTAACCAGCTTGAACAGGCGCTTGAACATCTCGATCGCGGGGCGTTTGGTAAAATCGTTCTGACCCGCGAGTAAGATCCCGGTCCCCGGGTTCTGCCTAAAAGAGGGTGTTCCGCTGCGTAATGTAGCTCTGTTTTTGTAGGCTTAATCGCGTTAGCATGAGTAAGGACTCATCTTACCCGGGGATTTCATGGCTATTAAACTAATCGCAATTGATATGGACGGCACGCTGCTGCTGCCTGACCATACCATCTCTCCTGCGGTGAAAACCGCGATTGCCGCAGCCCGCGAACGCGGCGTCAACGTGGTGTTAACCACCGGACGACCTTACGCAGGCGTGCACAGCTACCTGAAAGAACTGCATATGGAGCAGCCGGGAGATTACTGCATCACCTACAACGGCGCTTTAGTACAGAAGGCAAGCGACGGCAGTACCGTTGCGCAAACCGCGCTGGGCTACGACGACTATCGCTATCTGGAACAGCTGGCCCGTGATGTCGGCTCCCACTTCCACGCGCTGGATCGTAATACCCTGTATACCGCTAACCGCGATGTAAGCTATTACACGGTGCATGAATCCTACGTGGCGACAATCCCGCTGGTCTTCTGCGAAGCCGAAAATATGGATCCCAACATCCAGCTGTTGAAAGTGATGATGATCGATGAACCGGCCATTCTGGACCAGGCTATCGCCCGCATCCCGGCTGAAGTGAAAGAGAAATACACCGTGCTGAAAAGCGCGCCCTACTTCCTGGAAATCCTTGATAAACGCGTCACTAAAGGCACCGGCGTGAAATCGCTGGCCGATACGCTGGGTATCAAGCCGGAAGAGGTGATGGCGATTGGCGATCAGGAAAATGACATTGCAATGATCGAATATGCAGGCGTCGGCGTGGCGATGGACAACGCGATCCCTGCCGTCAAAGAAGCGGCAAACTTTATCACCAAATCCAATCTGGAAGACGGTGTGGCATATGCTATTGAAAAATATGTCTTAAACTAAAAATTGTTTTCTGAAAAACCCGCGTTTATCGCGGGTTTTTTTATACCCTGAGTTTACCCCGCCAGAAAATCTTCATGCCTGATTGTCGTTTTTGTGATCTAAATTGTAGTACAACATGTTTGTATTGTACTACATTGTGCCCATGGCGATGACGAGTGGTATCACGTTAGTACTACAAAGTTGCGGTCAAATCCGCCTGTCGCGGTAAAGTAGAGAGGTACATCCAGAGCACAAGGACTCTCCATGACTCTCAATAAAACCGATCGCATCGTCATCACGCTGGGCAAGCAGATTGTCAGCGGTAAATACGTTCCCGGCTCTGCGCTGCCCGCGGAAGCCGAGCTGTGTGAGGAGTTTGCTACCTCGCGCAATATCATTCGCGAAGTGTTCCGGTCATTGATGGCCAGGCGACTGATTGAAATGAAGCGCTATCGCGGCGCATTCGTTGCCTCGCGCAACCAGTGGAATTATCTCGACACCGACGTTTTACAGTGGGTGCTGGAGAGCGATTACGACCCGCGGCTGATTAGCGCGATGAGCGAGGTACGTAATCTGGTTGAACCGGCGATAGCCCGCTGGGCGGCAGAGCGCGCAACATCGAGCGACCTGGCGCAAATAGAAGAAGCGCTCAACGACATGATCGCCAACAACCAGGACAGGGAAGCGTTTAACGAAGCGGATATTCGCTACCACGAGGCGGTGCTGCAGTCGGTACATAACCCGGTACTGCAACAGCTCAACGTGGCGATCAGCTCGCTACAGCGGGCGGTATTTGAAAGGACCTGGATGGGCGATGAGGCCAACATGCCGAAAACGCTCCAGGAACATAAGGCGCTGTTTGACGCCATCCGGCATCAGGACAGCGAAGCGGCGGAGCAGGCGGCGCTCACCATGATCGCCAGCTCGACACGAAGGTTAAAGGAAATCACATGACATCTCGCTACATCGCAATTGACTGGGGATCGACAAACCTGCGCGCCTGGCTTTATCAGGGCGAGCAGTGTCTGGAGAGCAGGCAATCGGAAGCAGGCGTCACGCGCCTGAACGGACACTCCCCCGCAGCGGTGTTTAGCGAAATAACCGCGGGCTGGCGCGACAGCGCTACCCCGGTAGTGATGGCGGGAATGGTCGGCAGTAATGTCGGCTGGAAGGCGGCGCCCTACCTGCCAGTTCCCGTCCATTTTTCCGCCATTGGCGAACAATTAACCGCTGTTAGCGACCAGGTCTGGATTATTCCCGGACTCAGCGTCTCTCGCGACGATAACCATAATGTGATGCGCGGCGAAGAGACTCAGCTCCTCGGCGCGCGGGCAATAGCTCCTTCCTCCGTCTACGTTATGCCCGGCACCCACTGCAAATGGGTGCAGGCTGACCGCCAACAAATTAGCGACTTTCGCACGGTGATGACCGGCGAACTCCACCACCTGCTGCTGCGCCACTCGCTGGTCGGCGCCGGGTTACCGGAGCAGGTCTCAGCTCCTGACGCGTTTAACGCCGGGCTTGAGCGCGGCCTGCATTCGCCAGACATCCTGCCGCAGCTTTTTGAGGTACGCGCTGCGCACGTGCTGGGCTCACTGCCGCGCGAACAGGTGAGCGAATTTCTCTCCGGCCTGCTGATTGGCGCGGAAGTCGCCACCATGAGCGCCCATTTCCACGATCGCCAGGTCACCCTCGTTGCCGGAGAGGCGCTGGCAGACCGCTATCAGCAGGCGCTTGGCGCTATTGGCCGTCAGACGACCGTGGTGTCAGGCGACACCGCATTTCAGACCGGAATAAGGAGCATCGCCCATGCAGTGGCAAACTAAACTACCGCTTATCGCTATTCTGCGCGGCATTACGCCGGAAGAGGCGCTGGAACATGTCGGCGCCGTCATTGATGCTGGCTTCGACGCCATTGAAATCCCGCTCAATTCTCCGCAGTGGGAAAAAAGCATTTCCGCCGTTGTTGAGGCTTATGGCGACAGAGCGCTGATAGGCGCGGGCACCGTACTTAAGCCTGAACGTGTGGACAGGCTTGCCGAAATGGGCTGCAGGCTTATCGTTACGCCCAATATTCAGCCAGAGGTGATTCGCCGCGCGGTGAGCTTCGGCATGACCGTTTGTCCCGGATGCGCGACGGCGACGGAAGCTTTTACCGCGCTGGATGCTGGCGCACAGGCTTTAAAAGTATTCCCTTCCTCGGCTTTTGGCCCTGACTACATCAAAGCGCTAAAAGCCGTTTTGCCGCCGGAGGTGCCCGTTTTCGCCGTGGGCGGCGTGACGCCGGAGAACCTGGCGCAGTGGCTAAAAGCCGGTTGTACCGGTGCCGGGCTGGGCAGCGATCTCTATCGCGCCGGGCAATCCGTAGAGCGTACCGCACGGCAGGCGGCAGCATTTGTTAAAGCGTATCGAGAGGCAGTGCAATGAAAATAACCAAACTCACCACGTATCGTTTACCCCCGCGCTGGATGTTTTTAAAAATTGAAACCGACGAAGGCGTGATTGGCTGGGGCGAGCCCGTGATTGAAGGGCGCGCGCGCACCGTGGAGGCTGCGGTGCATGAGCTCGGCGATTATCTGATAGGCCAGGATCCGGCGCAGATTAACGACCTGTGGCAGGTGATGTACCGCGCGGGCTTTTATCGCGGCGGCCCGATTTTAATGAGCGCCATCGCCGGTATCGACCAGGCCCTGTGGGATATTAAAGGCAAAGTGCTGAATGCCCCGGTCTGGCAGCTGATGGGGGGCCTGGTACGTGACAAAATCAAAGCCTACAGCTGGGTTGGCGGCGATCGGCCGGCAGAAGTGATTGACGGTATCAAAAAGTTGCGCGGAATTGGTTTTGATACCTTTAAATTAAATGGCTGCGAGGAGCTGGGGCTGATCGATAATTCTCGTGCGGTGGACGCTGCGGTGAATACCGTGGCGCAAATTCGCGAAGCGTTCGGCAATGAAATTGAATTTGGTCTCGATTTCCACGGTCGCGTGAGCGCGCCGATGGCGAAGGTACTTATCAAAGAGCTGGAGCAATATCGCCCGCTATTTATTGAAGAGCCGGTTCTTGCCGAGCAGGCAGAATACTATCCGCGGCTGGCGGCGCAAACCTCGATTCCTATTGCGGCGGGCGAACGCATGTTCTCGCGCTTCGAGTTTAAACGCGTGCTGGAAGCCGGTGGGCTGGCTATTCTGCAACCCGACCTGTCGCACGCCGGCGGTATTACCGAGTGCTATAAAATCGCTGGAATGGCTGAGGCCTATGACGTGGCGTTGGCGCCGCACTGCCCGCTGGGACCCATTGCGCTTGCCGCCTGTCTGCACGTCGATTTTGTCTCCTATAACGCCGTCTTCCAGGAACAAAGTATGGGTATTCACTATAACAAGGGCGCGGAATTACTCGACTTTGTAAAAAATAAAGAAGACTTCAATATGGAAGGCGGCTTCTTTAAACCATTAATGAAGCCAGGGCTTGGCGTAGAGATCGATGAAGCGCGGGTAATTGAATTAAGTCAAAATGCGCCGGACTGGCGTAATCCGTTGTGGCGGCATGAGGATGGTAGCGTCGCGGAATGGTAAATGCGCGTCATACTTTGCGCTGCTGATGCGTTGGCTGCATTTTCTTATCCCAGTCACATACTAATGTATGCTCCTGGGAATGCGAAAATTTGCCGCCTTTCCCCAGCACAAATTATTTAGCGCATTACGGTTAAGTTATTCATAAAAAATTTAAATAAACCCTCTGTAAATTACCGGGCATGGTGAGCGGCTTCGCTATGCCCAAAATCTGGAGACAGATTGCGATGGATATTTCAGTTACAGCTGCAAAACCCGGGCGTCGTCGTTATTTGACGCTGATTATGATCTTTATTACCGTGGTGATTTGTTATGTTGATCGCGCCAACCTTGCCGTGGCATCGGCGCATATTCAGGAAGAGTTTGGTATTACCAAAGCGGAAATGGGATATGTATTTTCCGCCTTCGCGTGGCTGTATACGCTTTGCCAGATCCCCGGCGGTTGGTTCCTTGACCGCGTGGGATCGCGACTAACCTACTTTATCGCTATTTTTGGCTGGTCAGTGGCGACGCTACTGCAGGGATTTGCCACGGGACTGATGTCGTTGATTGGTCTGCGCGCGATTACCGGGATCTTTGAAGCCCCGGCTTTTCCCACTAATAATCGCATGGTGACCAGCTGGTTTCCGGAGCACGAGCGCGCATCAGCCGTCGGTTTTTACACTTCAGGACAGTTTGTCGGGCTGGCATTCCTGACCCCGCTATTAATCTGGATCCAGGAAATGCTGAGCTGGCACTGGGTATTTATCGTTACCGGCGCTATCGGGATAATATGGTCTTTAATTTGGTTTAAGGTTTATCAGCCGCCGCGTCTGACAAAAAGTATCAGCAAAGCCGAACTGGATTATATTCGCGACGGCGGTGGCCTGGTGGACGGCGATGCGCCCGTTAAAAAAGAGGCGCGGCAGCCGCTGACCAAAGCCGACTGGAAGCTGGTATTCCATTGCAAACTAATCGGCGTTTACCTCGGGCAGTTTGCCGTAACCTCCACGCTGTGGTTCTTCCTGACCTGGTTCCCTAACTATCTGACCCAGGAAAAGGGGATTACGGCGCTGAAAGCGGGCTTTATGACAACGGTGCCGTTCCTTGCCGCCTTTGTTGGCGTGCTGCTCTCCGGCTGGCTGGCGGACAGGCTGGTCCGAAAAGGCTTCTCGTTAGGCGCCGCGCGTAAAACGCCAATTATCTGCGGACTGCTGATCTCGACCTGCATCATGGGGGCGAACTACACCAACGATCCGGTGTGGATTATGATCCTGATGGCGCTGGCCTTCTTCGGCAACGGCTTCGCTTCCATTACCTGGTCGCTGGTATCGTCGCTTGCGCCGATGCGGCTTATCGGGCTGACCGGCGGTATGTTTAATTTCGTCGGCGGGCTGGGCGGTATCACCGTTCCGCTGGTGGTGGGTTATCTGGTCCAGGACTATGGTTTTGCGCCTGCGCTGGTTTATATTTCCGTTATTGCGCTGATTGGCGCGCTCTCTTATATCCTGCTGGTGGGGGATGTCAAACGCGTAGGCTAATTCTTTCCGATACGATACCCTGATGCGAAAGTCTCGCATCAGGGTATGTTTATGAAACAAGTCACCTTTGCTCCCCGTCATCATCAGTTGACCAACACTCGCACCTGGACGGCAGACAGCCGCTGGCTGGTCTTTGACGTTCGCCCTTCTGGCGCTTCCTTTACCGGCGAAACCATCGAGCGGGTGAACGTCGATACGGGAGACGTTGAGATCCTCTACCGTGCCGGGCAAGGCGCATACGTTGGCGTGGTGACCGTTCATCCATCGGTAGATAAATATGTCTTCATCCACGGCCCGGAAAACCCTGACGAGGGCTGGCATTACGATTTCCACCATCGTCGCGGCGTGGTGACGTACCAGGGAGAAACCCACAACCTGGATGCGATGGATATTACCGCTCCCTATACTCCCGGCGCGCTGCGCGGCGGCAGTCATGTGCATGTTTTCAGTCCGAACGGTGAATTTGTCAGCTTTACCTATAACGACCACGTGCTGCATGAACGCGATCCGGCGCTGGATTTGCGCAACGTTGGCGTGGCGGTTCCCTATGGCCCGGTAGTACCGCGTGGCGATCATCCACGTGAATACGGCGGCAGCCACTGGAGCGTGCTGGTCAGCCGTACAACGCCAACCCCGGCGCCGGGCAGCGACGAGATTAATCGCGCCTATGAAGAGGGATGGGTAGGCAACGGGGCGCTGGCGTTTATTGGCGATACGCTGGCGATAAATGGCGACAAAGTGCCGGAGCTGTTTATTGTCGAACTGCCGGAGAGCGAACGGGGCTGGAAGCAAGTGGGCGATGCGCCGCTGGCAGGAACGCAAACCACGATGCCGGCGCCTCCTGCCGGCGTTGTTCAGCGTCGCTTAACGTTTACCCACCAACGCCGTTATCCAGGGCTGGTGACTACGCCCCGCCATTGGGTACGCGCCAATCCGTCGGCAACGGACATCGCTTTTCTGATGCGTGATGAGGCTGGCGTGGTGCAAATGTGGCTCATTTCGGCGTGGGGGGACGGGCTGCGGCAGTTGACCCACAACCGCTCCGATATCCAGTCGGCGTTTAACTGGCATCCCTCAGGAAAATGGCTGGGCTTTGTGCTGGAAAACCGCATCGCGATCTGTGACGCGCAGAACGGGGAAATCGACTTTTTGACCGATGAGCATGCCCATCTGCCATCGGCCGATGCGATCGTCTTTTCGCCAGACGGCAAACAGCTTGCCTGGATGGAGGAGGTGGACGGTTACCGCCAGCTCTGGGTAACCGAAACGGCGCGCTAAATCAGGGGGTTGGCATCCGCGCTGGCGGGATCACGGAATTGGTCGCCAGCGTCTCTTCCTCGCTCTTTTCCACGCGCGATTTCACCGAACTGTCGGTACGGAACATATCCCACGGCAGCAGCAGCGTGTCCATGACCGCCGTGAGCGGCATATCCAACGCCACCAGCGATTTCGTGCCCCAGTTTGCGTTGCTATCCCCGAGCATCTGCGCGCTGGCGCGCGTTCCAGGATAGGTTCCTTCCTTGCCGCCAGTATGTGACATCACGCTGGAGCAACCGCCCAAACTTATTATCCCGCCGAACAGGACCAGCTTTAAAAGACCGTTTTTCATCATTCTTCCGTCATCGTTACGGGCGTTGATAGAACCTTCGAAGTACAACCTCATTCAGAATGCGGCCAGCTGGGAAGCAGTCTGAAGAATGGCGTACCTATCGGTTATATCGGGCCATTCCATGGATGCATAGTGCCATTGCGCCGCACTGTGGCAGGCGTCGCACTTTGCCTTTTGTGCTGTCACTCCAGTCTAAGCAATAGACTGCAAACTGCAAAAAAATTTGCCTTTTTCCCCTTGAAAAGACCATGGATATACCCATTTTAGGAATGTGTCTCCCTGAGAATACGCCGAATGGGTATTCCGGGTAATAACGGCCTGTCCATGATGGAAGGTCAGATAATTCTCGCTGATTTCAGGAGCTATGTATTATGCGTAATTTCGATCTCTCCCCGCTGTATCGTTCTGCTATTGGTTTCGACCGCCTTTTCAATCTGTTAGAAAATAATCAAAGCCAGAGCAATGGCGGCTACCCTCCGTACAACGTTGAGTTAGTAGACGAGAACAACTACCGCATCGCGATTGCCGTTGCCGGTTTTGCCGAGAGCGAACTGGAAATTACCGCCCAGGATAATCTGCTTATTGTAAAAGGCGCCCATGCCGGCGAGCAGAAAGAGCGTACCTACCTGTATCAGGGCATCGCTGAGCGCAACTTTGAGCGTAAATTCCAGCTCGCAGAAAATATTCATATTCGCGGTGCTAACCTGGTAAACGGTCTGCTGTATATCGACCTTGAGCGCGTTATTCCTGAAGCGAATAAACCGCGCCGTATCGAAATCAACTAATTTGATGGGCCGCGAAGGCGGCCCGGTATTGCTGAAAACAGTGCCTGCCGTCAGGGGGCAAAGGCGAATCCGCAGGATTTGCAAACATCCACTCGCTTCTTAGAAGGAGAAAGACTATGCGTAACTACGATTTATCCCCGCTTCTGCGTCAATGGATCGGTTTTGACAAACTGGCCAACGCGCTGCAAACCGCCGGTGAAAGCCAGAGCTTCCCGCCTTATAACATTGAAAAAAGTGACGATAACCACTATCGCATTACCCTTGCGCTGGCCGGTTTCCGTCAGCAAGATTTGGATATCCAGCTTGAAGGCACGCGCCTGACGGTAAAAGGCGCGCCGCAGCAGCCGGAAAAAGAGACCAAATGGCTGCACCAGGGGCTGGTTAACCAGGCATTTAGCCTGAGCTTCACGCTCGCCGAAAATATGGAAGTCTCCGGGGCAACCTTTACCAACGGCCTGCTGCATATCGATTTGACCCGCAACGAGCCGGAACAGATCGCCCCGCAGCGCATCGCCATCAGCGAGCGCCCTGCGTTACAGAGCTAATTAAGCGAATCACTTATCAGGCCCCGATTTTCGGGGCTTTTTTGTGCGTGATACACATTACTTTGTCCTTTCTTGTTGCGTTCAACAAAGTGGTCGTTGGCTGATCCCGTGATTATTGTGCGCCAGGCGGCATACAGCCTGGTGACTACCGGTCATAATCCTCATTGTGCGTAATGTTATACACAGGGAAGAGACGATGAGTGATATAGCATTGACCGTTAGCGTATTGGCGCTGGTGGCGGTAGTCGGATTGTGGATCGGCAATGTAAAAGTGCGCGGTGTCGGCTTCGGTATCGGAGGCGTGCTGTTTGGCGGTATTATCGTCGGCCACTTTGTAGACCAGGCGGGCATTACGCTCAGTAGCCCCATGCTGCACTTTATTCAGGAATTCGGCCTGATCCTCTTCGTGTACACCATCGGGATCCAGGTGGGGCCGGGCTTCTTCGCTTCGCTGCGCGTCTCTGGCCTGCGGCTTAACCTGTTCGCCATTCTGATTGTGATTCTCGGCGGTCTGGTTACCGCGGTCCTGCATAAACTGTTTGATATCCCTCTCCCCGTGGTGCTCGGGATCTTTTCCGGTGCGGTAACCAACACGCCTGCGCTGGGGGCCGGGCAGCAGATCCTGCGCGACCTTGGCGTGCCGCTTGATACCGTCGATCAGATGGGTATGAGCTACGCCATGGCCTATCCATTCGGTATTTGCGGCATTTTGCTGACCATGTGGCTGGTCCGGCTGTTCTTCCGCATCAACGTTGAGAAAGAGGCTCAGCAATTTGATGAAAACAGCGGCAATGGCCATGCGCATCTCCAGACCATCAACGTGCGGGTTGAAAACCCCAACCTGAACAATATGGCGATTCAGGATGTGCCGATGCTTAACAGCGACAAGCTGATCTGCTCGCGTCTCAAGCGCGAGGAGATGCTGATGGTGCCCGCGCCGAATACCCTGATTCAGCTTGGGGACCTGCTGCACCTGGTCGGGCGACCGGAGGATTTGCACAACGCTCAGCTGGTGATTGGCAAGGAAGTTTCCACTTCGCTCTCCACTCGCGGTACCGATCTGAAAGTCGAGCGCGTGGTGGTGACCAACGAAAAAGTATTGGGTAAACGCATTCGCGATCTGCACTTTAAGCAGCGCTATGATGTGGTGATCTCGCGGCTCAATCGCGCCGGGGTTGAACTGGTCGCCAGCAGCCATGCCAGCCTGCAGTTCGGCGATATTCTTAACCTCGTCGGCCGCCCGGAGGCGATTGATGCGGTAGCCGCCGAGCTGGGCAACGCCCAGCAAAAACTGCAGCAGGTGCAGATGCTGCCGGTATTTATCGGCATCGGCCTGGGCGTGCTGCTGGGCTCCATTCCGCTGTTTATTCCGGGATTCCCGGCGGCGCTGAAGCTGGGTCTGGCAGGCGGGCCGCTGATTATGGCCCTGATCCTCGGACGTATCGGCAGCATCGGTAAGCTGTACTGGTTTATGCCGCCCAGCGCCAACCTTGCGCTGCGCGAACTGGGCATTGTGCTGTTCCTCGCGGTGGTTGGCCTGAAATCCGGCGGCGATTTTGTCGCAACGCTGATTGAAGGCGACGGGATGAGCTGGATTGTCTACGGCATCTTTATCACCGCGATACCGCTGCTGACGGTGGGTATTCTGGCGCGCATCCTGGCGAAGATGAACTACCTGACCCTGTGCGGGATGCTGGCCGGCTCAATGACCGACCCTCCGGCGCTGGCGTTTGCCAATAACCTGCATGCCACCAGCGGCGCGGCGGCGCTCTCCTACGCGACCGTTTATCCGCTGGTTATGTTCTTACGTATTATTACCCCGCAGCTACTGGCGGTGCTGTTCTGGGGGATAGGCTAACGGGTGCTCCGTCTGGACGCGCCGCAGATGGTAGTCCACCTGATATTCGCTGGCGTTACGGAACATCACCGAGTAGTTAAGAAATTCGCCGCTGTCGCTGTAGGAAAGGGAGGTTATACGCAGCAGCGGCGTCTGTTCCGGCACGTTCATCGACTGCGCCAGCTGCCTGTCCGCCAGCACCGGCGACAGCGTTTCATAGTTACCGCTAATGGTTATTCCGCACTCCTTCTCAATGTAATCGAACTTCGATCCCTCCAGGTGCACCAGCGACAGATTGCGAAACAACTTTACCGGCATATAGCTATCCTCCAGCATTAGCGGCTTGCCATCGACATAGCGTACCCGGCGCGAGAAGTAGATCCGTTCATCAATTTGTATCCGCAGCAGGCTGGCGATAGCCGGGGGCGCGGGCATCACCTCAAAAACCAATACCCGGCTGACCACCTCTTTGCCCTGCTTGCGCAGCACTTCGGCCAGTCCGGTTAGATTGCTGGTTTCATGATGCAGGTCTTTGCGGGCGACATAGGTGCCGGAGCCGTGCCGACGCACCACCAGTCCCCAACTGACCAGCAGATCGATGGCTTTGCGGATGGTCATGCGCGCAACGCCGAACTCTTCCGCCAGCTTTTTTTCCCCGGGAAGTGGGCTGCCGACCTCGAAATCGGAAGAATTAAGCCGTAAACGTAATCTGTCGGCGATAGATTTGTAGATCACCAGTAGACCTCTATTAATGTTGTCACCATTTATGTCAGGTAAAAAATTATCTATAAAAAACAAGTTAATAATCAGGAAGAGAAAATATTAATCAGGCTGATGTAAACGCCATAATTCATCATGTCTAATTTTTTATAAGAAAGTAGACAACATTGATGTAATTAAAACCATGAAAGCGATCACGAATCGCAACGGCGCCGCATGTTGCCGCTCGGGCAAATTTCTATTCTCGTCCCAGGCCAGTACCAATAGTTACCCTGAATTATTCACCATTGTTCGTGGAGCATGCCGGGTATCAATAAGGCCACTCACCCTATAAGTTGTTACATGAGGATTTTCAAATGCTCAGTCAAATACAACGCTTTGGCGGCGCCATGTTTACCCCGGTTTTACTCTTTCCTTTCGCCGGGATCGTGGTGGGTATCGCCATTATGTTGCGTAACCCGATGTTCGTCGGCGAAGCGCTCACAGCCCCCGATAGTTTGTTTGCTCAGATCGTTTACATCATTGAAGAGGGCGGCTGGACCGTCTTTCGTAATATGCCGCTGATTTTTGCCGTCGGTTTGCCGATCGGCCTGGCGAAACAAGCTCAGGGCCGGGCTTGTCTGGCGGTACTGGTCAGCTTCATGACCTGGAACTATTTCATCAACGCCATGGGGATGACCTGGGGCCACTTCTTCGGCGTCGACTTCTCCGTTGAACCAACGGCAGGCAGCGGCCTGACGATGATGGCCGGGATAAAAACGCTCGATACCAGCATTATTGGCGCGATCGTTATCTCCGGGCTGGTGACCGCCCTGCATAACCGCTACTTCGATAAACCGCTGCCGGTGTTTCTGGGGATTTTCCAGGGCTCCTCGTTTGTGGTGATTGTCGCCTTCCTGGCGATGATTCCCTGCGCCTGGCTGACGCTGTTGGGATGGCCAAAAGTGCAGATGGGTATCGAATCCCTGCAGGCCTTTTTACGCTCGGCCGGGGCGCTGGGCGTCTGGGTCTATATCTTCCTTGAACGTATCCTGATCCCGACCGGTTTACACCACTTCGTCTACGGACCGTTTATTTTCGGCCCGGCGGTAGTGGAAAGCGGTATTCAGGTTTACTGGGCGCAGCATTTACATGAATTCAGCCAGAGTACCGAGGCGCTGAAAACCCTGTTCCCGGAAGGCGGATTCGCGCTGCACGGTAACTCGAAGGTCTTTGGTTCCGTGGGGATCGCGCTGGCGCTCTACTACACCGCAGCACCGGAAAACCGCGTGAAAGTCGCCGGTCTGCTGATTCCTGCCACCTTGACCGCCGTACTGGTGGGAATAACCGAGCCGTTAGAGTTCACCTTCCTGTTTATCTCGCCGCTGCTGTTTGCCGTCCATGCGGTGCTGGCGGCCACTATGGCGACGGTGATGTATATCTGCGGCGTGGTAGGCAACTTTGGCGGCGGCCTGCTCGACCAGTTCCTGCCGCAAAACTGGATCCCGATGTTCCACAACCACGCGTCGATGATGTTTATCCAGATAGGCGTTGGCGCATGCTTCACCGCGATCTACTTCGTTATCTTCCGCACTCTGATTCTGCGCCTGAACCTGAAAACGCCGGGCCGTGAAGAGAGTGAAATTAAGCTCTACAGCAAAGCGGATTACCAGGCCGCGCGCGGCAAAACCAGCGTTGCGGGGGCTACAGATACCAAACTGGGCCAGGCCGCCGGCTTCCTGCAGGCGCTGGGCGGAGCGGGCAACATCGAGAGCATCAATAACTGCGCCACCCGGCTGCGCATTGCGCTGGTCGATATGGCGAAGACCCAAAGCGACGACGTCTTTAAAGCGCTGGGCGCCCACGGCGTAGTCCGCCGCGGCAACGCAATTCAGGTCATCGTCGGCCTGCACGTTCCTCAGGTCCGCGACCAGCTGGAAACCCTGATAAAAGATTCTCTACAGACCGAACAAACCACCATGACGGAGGCAGTATCATGAAAAAATTCTCAGTTGTTATCGCAGGCGGCGGCAGTACCTTCACCCCGGGCATCGTGCTGATGCTGTTAGCGAACCAGGATCGCTTCCCGCTGCGGTCGTTGAAATTTTACGACAACGACGGCGCGCGTCAGGAGACCATCGCCGAGGCGTGCAAAGTCATTCTCAAAGAGCAGGCGCCGGATATCGCGTTCAGCTACACCACTGACCCGCAGGCGGCCTTTACCGACGTTGATTTCGTGATGGCGCATATCCGCGTGGGCAAATATCCGATGCGTGAAAAAGATGAAAAAATTCCGCTGCGTCACGGTGTGCTGGGGCAGGAAACCTGCGGTCCTGGCGGTATCGCCTACGGTATGCGCTCCATCGGCGGCGTTCTGGAACTGGTGGACTATATGGAAAAATATTCGCCAAACGCCTGGATGCTGAACTACTCCAACCCGGCGGCAATTGTGGCGGAAGCGACCCGTCGCCTGCGTCCGAACGCTAAAATTCTCAACATCTGCGATATGCCGATCGGTATCGAAGGGCGCATGGCGCAAATCGTGGGTCTTAAGGACCGCAAACAGATGCGCGTGCGCTACTACGGTCTGAATCACTTCGGCTGGTGGACCTCGATTGAAGATTTACAGGGCAACGATCTGATGCCGAAACTACGCGAACATGTGGCGAAATTCGGCTATGTGCCGCCGTCAAACGACCCGCATACCGAGGCCAGCTGGAACGATACCTTCGCCAAGGCGAAGGACGTGCAGGCGCTGGATCCGGATACGATGCCCAATACTTACCTCAAGTATTATTTGTTCCCGGACTACGTCGTGGCGCACTCTAACCCGGAACGTACCCGCGCCAACGAGGTGATGGATCATCGCGAGAAAAACGTCTTTAGCGCCTGCCGGGCCATTATTGAGGCCGGTAACTCATCCGCGGGGGATCTGGAAATTGACGAACATGCTTCCTATATCGTCGATCTGGCGGCGGCAATTGCTTTTAATACCCAGGAACGCATGCTGCTGATTGTGCCGAACAACGGCGCGATTCATAACTTCGATGCCGATGCGATGGTGGAAATTCCGTGCCTGGTTGGCCACAACGGACCGGAGCCGCTGACGGTTGGCGATATTCCGCACTTCCAGAAAGGGATGATGAGCCAGCAGGTCGCGGTGGAAAAACTGGTGGTGGATGCCTGGGAACAGCGTTCTTACCATAAGCTATGGCAGGCGATTGCGCTGTCGAAAACCGTGCCGAGCGCATCGGTCGCCAAAGCGATTCTTGATGACCTGATCGCGGCCAATAAAGAGTACTGGCCGGAACTGCATTAATCCTGCTGACCGGCATCCATAGGGTGCCGGTCATTCATTTTTAGTACCGCTGAGGGCGCATAGCCGAAGCGGCGTTTAAACGCCTTGCTAAAATGAAAGGAGTCGAAGAAGTTCAGCATCTCCGCCACCTTACCCACCGTATTCCCCTCCTGCTTTAATAGCGACTGCGCCAGCTCAAGCTGGGCGTTAAGGTAATACTCCTTTGGCGTTTTGCCGGTATGACGCAAAAAGAGGCGCCGCAGCCAGGGTTCGCTGCACTGCATAGCATCAGCCATATCGGCTACGCTCCAGCGCTTTTGCGGATTAGCGTGTAGAGCGGCAATCAGTTTTTCCAGCTTTTGCAGTTGACGATCTTTTTTGCCATTTTCGGCGATCAGGCAAATCCATTGATAAATGATTTTCGTGAGGTAGGCGACGGCCAGATTATTCTTTAGCGGATCGCGGTCAGCAATCAATAAGGCCACTTCATTGAGTTCCTTATTAAAAATATCGGCGTGATAAATAGTACCGATTTGTAATACCGGAATAGGCATCAGCGTAGTAGGAATAAATTCCATCCAGTATTGTTCCCAGACCAATCCGGCGCAGTGATAGGATTTGATCTCGATGGGTTTTAAGAATATGACGCAGTTACCGTTTAAGGTTATTTCAGTGTGGTCTCTGAGATATATTTTACCACATCCCTGGAGCGTATATATCGCCACCCATGAGTTGGCGATAAGCGGTTTCTTTTTATCGCGCGGCCAGCTGACCCGGTAGCTTTCATCGGCCAGGGTATGCCATAGCGAGAGCAGTGAAATCCCGCTTGAGATCACATTTTCTTCCAGAACTAACGGAATGTTATACGTAGTTTCGTTTTTTACATGCGAAATCTGTATTTTTCCATTCATTTTAATTTCCCATCGGCCAATGATGCCTGCAACCTGATGAGGTGAATTTAGCAAGAAATAGCCTTGCAGGGATACATTGCATCTCGTTTTATATAAATCATCGCCTTACCTGGATAAAACGCTATTCCTCTGTACCGGATAGCGCCGGGATATAATGACAAATAAGGGCTTTAAGATGAATGCCATACAAATTTTGAGCTTTGTCGGGTTTACATTGCTGGTGGCTATCATTACCTGGTTTAAGGTAAGAAAAGCGGATACCGGCTCGCAGCAGGGCTATTTCCTTGCCGGCCGTTCGCTGAAAGCGCCGGTCATCGCCGCCTCGCTGATGTTAACCAACTTATCGACCGAACAGCTGGTGGGATTATCGGGCCAGGCTTACAAAAGCGGCATGTCGGTTATGGGCTGGGAGGTGACATCGGCGGTGACGCTGATTTTCCTGGCGCTGATCTTTCTTCCCCGCTATCTGCAGCGCGGTATCGCCACCATCCCGGACTTTCTGGAAGAGCGGTACGATAAAACGACCCGCATTATTATCGACTTCTGCTTTCTTATCGCCACCGGTATCTGCTTTTTACCCATCGTGCTTTACTCCGGCGCGCTGGCATTGAATAGCCTTTTTCATATTGGTGAATCGCTGGGCCTGACCCAGGGCGCCGCCATCTGGTTACTGGTGATTTTGCTCGGTCTGGCCGGGATTTTATACGCGGTAATCGGCGGCATGCGCGCGATGGCAATCGCTGATTCCATTAACGGAATCGGCCTGGTGATTGGCGGCCTGATGGTACCGATTTTTGGCCTGATGGCGATGGGGAAGGGGAGTTTTTTACAGGGTATCGAGCAGCTGACGACGGTACACGCGGAGAAGCTGAACTCTATTGGCGGCAGCAGCGACCCCCTACCGATTGGCGCGGCGTTTACCGGCCTGATTCTGGTGAACACCTTCTACTGGTGTACTAATCAGGGGATAGTGCAGCGTACCCTGGCGTCAAAAAGCCTGGCGGAGGGGCAGAAAGGGGCGCTGCTGACGGCGGTTCTCAAGATGCTCGATCCGTTGATTCTGGTGCTTCCCGGTTTAATTGCCTTTCATCTCTACCAGGATCTGCCGAGCGCGGATATGGCCTATCCGACGTTGGTCAACAAGGTCATGCCGCTTCCGCTGGTCGGTTTTTTTGGCGCCGTTCTGTTTGGCGCCGTTATCAGTACCTTTAACGGCTTTTTAAACAGCGCCAGTACCCTGTTCAGCATGGGAATTTACCGGCGCATCATCAATGAAAACGCCCAGCCGGAGCAGCTGGTGCGCATTGGGCGGAAATTTGGCCTTTTTATTGCGGTGATCTCGGTGATTGTCGCGCCGTGGATCGCTAATGCGCCGCAGGGGCTGTATAGCTGGATGAAGCAGCTCAACGGTATTTATAACGTGCCGCTGGTAACCATCATCATTATGGGCTTCTTCTTTCCGCGTATCCCGGCGATCGCCGCCAAAGTAGCGATGGGGCTGGGGATTGTTAGCTACATCACGATTAATTACCTGGTGAAATTTGATTTCCATTTCCTCTACGTGCTCGCCTGCACGTTCTGCATCAACGTGGTGGTGATGCTGGTTATCGGCTTCATTAAGCCGCGGGCGACGCCGTTTACATTCCATGATGCGTTTGCCGTTGATATGCAGCCGTACCGGCACGTGAAAATTGCCTCGGTGGGCATTCTGTTCGCGATGATCGGCGTTTACGCGGGCCTCGCCGAGTTTGGCGGCTACGGCACTCGCTGGCTGGCGGCGGTGAGCTACGCCATTACCGCAGCGGTCATTATCTATCTGATTTACAGCAGCTGGCGGGAACGCCGCTCCGCTCCAGCTTCCTATGCTATCGATGTGAAGGAAAAATCATGAGTCGCCCCAATTTCCTGTTTATTATGACCGATACCCAGGCTACCAATATGGTGGGTTGTTACAGCGGTAAGCCGCTGAATACCCAAAATATTGATTGTCTGGCCGCCGAAGGTATCCGCTTCAATTCCGCCTATACCTGCTCGCCGGTATGCACCCCGGCACGTGCCGGACTGTTTACCGGAATCTATGCCAACCAGTCCGGCCCGTGGACCAATAACGTCGCGCCGGGAAAAAATATCTCCACCATGGGGCGCTACTTTAAGGATGCGGGTTACCGCACCTGCTATATCGGCAAGTGGCATCTGGATGGTCACGACTACTTTGGTACCGGCGAGTGCCCGCCCGAGTGGGACGCTGACTACTGGTTTGACGGCGCGAATTACCTCGCAGAGCTGACTGAGGAAGAGATCGGCCTGTGGCGTAACGGCCTGAACAGCGTAGAAGATTTACTGCAGCATGGGATAGATGAAACCTTCACCTGGGCGCACCGCATCAGCAACCGGGCGGTCGACTTCCTGCGCCAGCCCGCCCGCGCTGACGAGCCGTTCCTGATGGTGGTTTCCTACGATGAGCCGCACCATCCGTTTACCTGCCCGGTAGAGTATCTGCGCAAGTACCAGGACTTTTATTATGATCTTGGGCCAAAGGCTCATGACTCGCTCGCCGATAAACCGGAACACCATCGCCTGTGGTCGCAGGCGATGCCCTCCCCGGTAGGTGAAGATGGGCGCTATCATCATCCGCTCTACTTTGCCTGCAACGACTTTGTCGACGATCAGATTGGTCGGGTGATTAACGCCTTAACGCCACAGCAGCGGGACAATACCTGGGTTATTTATACTTCCGATCACGGCGAGATGATGGGCGCCCATAGGCTCATTAGCAAAGGCGCGGCGATGTATGACGATATCACTCGTATTCCGCTGATCATGCGCCCGCCGCAGGGCGTACCCATGCAGATCGACGCGCCGGTCAGCCATATCGACCTGCTACCGACGATGATGGCGCTGGCGGGTATCCCTAAGCCCGATATTCTGCCGGGGGATAATATTCTTAACGCCGATACGTCGCGCGGGGTGATGGTGGAATTCAATCGCTATGAGATTGAACATGACAGCTTTGGCGGGTTTATCCCGGTGCGCTGCTGGGTGACGGATGAGTATAAACTGGTGCTTAACCTGTTTACCAGCGATGAACTGTACGACAGGAAAAACGACCCGGATGAGCTGTATAATCTTATTAATCGCCCCGATTTCGCCGACGTTCGCTGTCAAATGCACGATGCGCTGCTTAACTATATGGATAAAATCCGCGACCCGTTCCGTACTTATCAATGGAGCTTGCGTCCGTGGCGGCCGGATGCCCTGCCGCGCTGGATGGGCGCTTTCCGCCCGCGCCCGCAGGACGGCTACTCGCCGGTCGTGCGCGACTATGACACTGGACTGCCGACGCGGGGCGTGAAGGTGGAGGAGAAAAAACAGAAGTTTTGACGAGTTCAACGCGCGGGAAAAGAGCGCTCGTCAGGTATTGCCCGGTAGAAACGCGGACCCGCTGGGCCATAACTTGCACGATATGGCCGTCCATCATCGGCCTGATAGCCCGACTTTAAGCGGCTGTCAGGCCTGAACTTTCTCTGAAATGGGGCGATTATTAATGCCTTCGGCTTTGGCTCTCAGGTAGAATCGCCGGTATTTTACGCAATCGGGAACCCATCAAGGAGTTATGATGAAAATATCCCGCCTTGGCGAAGCACCGGATTACCGCTTCTCGCTGGCCAATGAACGTACCTTTCTGGCGTGGATCCGCACTTCTCTCGGCTTTCTGGCCGGTGGCGTTGGCCTCGACCAGCTGGCGCCGGATTTCGCCACGCCGCTGATTCGCGAAATCCTCGCTCTGCTGCTGTGCCTGTTTGCCGGCGGTCTGGCGATATACGGCTATTTACGCTGGCTGAGCAACGAAAAAGCGATGCGCCTTAAGCAGGATTTGCCCTATACCCGCACGTTGCTGCTGATCAGCATTCTGTTGACCATCGTTATCGTGGTGGTGATGGCGCTGGTGCTCTATGCCGGATAATCGTCGGGCGCGTCGTGAGAGCGATCCGGGGCTGCAGCCGGAGCGCACGTCGCTGGCCTGGTTTCGAACCCTGCTGGGCTATGGCGCGCTGCTGGCGCTGGCGATTAAGCACCACTGGCATCAGGCGGGGCTTCCATTCTGGATCTCGCTGGGCATATTGCCGTTCGTTGCCATTATCCTCTGGCGCTATACCCGCAGCCGTAATCTGATGAACGTCGAGCAAAGCGATTTTGCTCAGCCGCAGGCGGTTCGTGACAAATTTTTGATCGCATTCGCAGTACTTTCCCTGTCATTGTTGTTTGCTGTAACCCATATACGACAGGTGATTTTGTTTATTAAGGATGTGACATGACAGGATGTCAGGCTGACTACGGTGACGATCGGCACTGCGGCAACTGCCAGTCTCTGGCGAGCGATATTCCCGTGCATGAAGTGATCATTCATCGTCAGGAGTGTGAACGCCCCGAGCTCGTCTACCATCAGTTGAGCGCCCAGGGGGCAGTGGCTATCAAGTTTATTCCCCATCTGCAGCCCGCCGACGCCCGTCTGTGGGGGGATTTTCTTTGCGCGGTTTTCGCGATTTGGGTCAAAGAAGATGCTAATCGTATCGTCGTGCCGCTGTTTGAGGCCACGCTGCGCGCATGGCGCGGCGAGTCGGTGCAGTATGCTAATAATCCGCCGGGGCCGGCCTGCGCTGGCTGCGCCTGGCTAAGATTATGCGGTGGGGGCTGCCCGCAGCTGCGTCTGGAGGATGGCTCCAATGCCCTTTGTGAGGGATACCGGCAGTTTTATAGCTGGAGCGCTCCCTATATGCGCGTTCTGCGCGATCTACTCAATCAGCACCGTTCGCCGGTTGAGCTTATGCATCTGCTGCGCTAAAAAAATGGCGACGAAAGAGGCTTCGTCGCCATCGTATTGCCCTTGCTGCAGGTTTACCGTCCTTTTGCCAGATACTGCGCCATCTCCTCTTCCGGCACCATGCCGCCGCCGGTTGCCCACACCAGATGGGTCGCATTGCGCATCTGCTCAGCGGTGAAACCGTGCATCTGCTGATACGCCTGGCTGGCGCAGACCCGCTGCGGCCCGGCCATGCCGGCCAGAGCGGATGGCTCCAGGCGAATACCTTCTTCTTCGGCTAACCAACCCAGCATATCGTACATGGTCTGGTCATCGAGAGAGTAGAACCCATCCAGCAGGCGCTCCATTGCCCGACCCACGAAACCGGAGGCGCGGCCTACCGCCAGGCCGTCTGCGGCGGTCAGATTATCAATCCCCAGATCCTGAACCGAAATCTGGTCATGCAGACCGGTATAGACACCCAGCAACATGCACGGGGAGTGGGTCGGTTCGGCGAAGAAGCAGTGTACGCTATCGCCAAACGCCAGCTTCAGGCCAAACGCCACGCCGCCGGGGCCGCCGCCAACGCCGCACGGCAGGTAAACAAACAGAGGATGACTGGCGTCCACTACGCGCCCTTCGCGGGCAAACTGCGCTTTTAGCCGCTCACCGGCCACGGAGTAGCCGAGGAACAGGGTGCGCGAGTTCTCGTCATCGATAAAGAAGCAGTTCGGGTCGGACTCGGCGGCTTGCCGTCCCTGCTCAACCGCCACGCCGTAATCCTCTTCGTACTCCACCACCGTTACGCCGTGGCTGCGCAGTTTGGCCTTTTTCCACGCTCTGGCGTCGGCGGACATATGTACCGTCACCTTGAAGCCGATGCGTGCGCTCATAATGCCAATCGACATTCCCAGGTTGCCGGTGGAGCCAACGGCGATGCTGTACTGGCTGAAGAAGGCCCTGAACTCGGGGGTTAGCAGCTTACGATAATCATCGGTTGTGTTTAATAATCCCGCGTCGATCGCCAGTTTTTCCGCATGCGTCAGCACTTCATAAATGCCGCCGCGGGCCTTAATCGAGCCGGAAATCGGCAGGTGACTGTCTTTTTTCAGCAGCAGATCGCCGCCAATCGGTTGATGAAAGGTTTTTTCCAGCCGGGCCTTCATTGCCGGGATGGCTACCAGTTCTGATTCGATAATACCGCCAGTGGCTGCGGTTTCCGGAAAGGCTTCCGCCAGGTATGGCGCAAAACGATCGAGCCGGGCGTGGGCGTCCTGAACGTCTTCTGTCGTCAGGCCAACGTAGGGTAACCCTTCCGCCAGCGACGTCGTTGACGGGTTAAACCAGGTGGTTTCTTTCAGGGCTATCAGTTCCTCCAGCAGAGGAAACTGCGCGAGTAAATTGGTCATGTCAGCGTTTTTCATATTACGTCTCTTTGCGCTCAGATGATGAAAGAAAGCAGGAATGTACCGGCCAGTGCAAGCAGCGAAGCGATAAAGGTCGCTGTGGTATAGTATTTGAACGTTTCGTTAAGGCTTGCCCCGCAGTACTGCTTAACCAGCCAGAACAGGGAGTCCGTCACGATAGTGCAGCCAATCGCGCCGGAGCCGATGGCGATAGCGATGATTTCCGGGCTCACGCCGGGATAGAGCGGCAGCATCGGTGCGACGATGGCGGTTGCGCCCATCATTGCCACGGTGGCGGAACCGACTGCGGCATGCAGAATCAGCGCCACCAGCCAGGCCAGCAGAATCGGGTGCATATCGAGGTTCGACAGAATTACCGCCAGCGTATCGGCCAGACCGCTGGTCTTCAGGATGGCGTTGAAGGCCCCGCCTGCGCCGATAATCAGCAGGATATTGGCGATAGAGCCGAAGCAGTTTTCCGTATGCGTCAGCAGGATGCTCATGCCCATATTCTGACGGATGCCCAGCACGTAATAGGCCACAAAGACCGCGATGAACATGGCGGTGATGGGGTTACCGATAAACTCCAGCAGCATATACAGCGTGCCGCCTTTGGTCATATTCAGTTCGGCGATGGTTTTTACCAGCATCAGGCCGATCGGCAGCAGGACGGTAAACAGGGTGGCGCCAAGCGAAGGCAGGGTCTCTTCTTTGCGCACTTCGAGATTGGCAAATTCAGCCGGAACCGCTTTAAACGGCAGGCGGTTGCCGAGCAGCCGCAGGAACAGCGGGCCACCGACCAGCGAAGCCAGCAGGCCCACCAGCAGACCGTATACGATCACCGTCCCGATATCCGCGCCCAGCTTATTCGCGACAAACAGCGCCGCCGGATGCGGCGGCACCACGCAGTGTACCGCCATCAGCGCCGTACACAGCGGGATGGCCAGCTTGAGCAGCGACGTGTTGGTCTTTTTGGCAATGGAAAACGCCAGCGGGATCAGCAGCACCACGCCTACTTCAACGAACAGCGTGATCCCGCAAATCAGGCCCACCAGCACCATAATGACGTCAGCGGACAGCCAGCGGCAGCGCTGGAGCGTCAGGCCGATACGCTCAGCCGCGCCGGAGACCTCCATCATTTTGCCGAGAATCGTCCCCAGCCCAATTACCGCCGCCAGGAAGCCCAGCGTGCCGCCAATCCCGCTCTCGATGGCGTTAACCATATCCAGCGGGCTCATGCCCATCATGGCGCCGACGAAAAAGCTGGCCAGCAGCAGCGCCAGAAACGGGTGAAACTTCAGTTTGACGATAGTTAACACAATCAACACGATGCTGATCAGCAGCGTGCTCACAACCCAGATCTGAGATTCCATACCCCACCTCGCCTGTGAATAATCTATCGCTATTGAACAGAAAAACGACGCCTGCTGACAAACGATATAAACGGCCCTTCAGATGAACCAGATTGAATCAAAAAGGTGATTTTGCTCTAAAATTGTCTGTTATGTGTGCTATGAATCACTTTTATTCATCTTTAACGCGCAGCTGGCGCGAAAAATTTCTTACACTCGGCGGGGAATAGTGAAGGAGTAAGAGATGGAAACACTAAAAGAGTTAGGCACTCGCCTGCTTAACGGCTGGCAGCTATCGAAGCTGTATACCTTTGAAGTCGCCGCCCGGCATGAGTCGTTTGCGCTGGCGGCGGAGGAGCTGTCGCTGACGCCGAGCGCGGTGAGCCACCGTATCAACCAGCTGGAAGAAGAGCTGGGGATCCAGCTGTTTGTGCGCTCGCATCGCAAGGTAGAGCTGACGCATGAAGGTAAGCGGGTGTACTGGGCGCTGAAGTCCTCGCTGGATAGCTTAAACCAGGAGATTCTGGATATTAAAAATCAGGAGCTGTCGGGAACCTTAACGGTGTATTCGCGCCCGTCCATCGCCCAGTGCTGGCTGGTGCCTGCGCTCGGCGATTTTACCCGCCGCTATCCGTCGATATCGCTCACCGTGCTGACCGGCAACGATAACGTTAATATGCAGCGTGCGGGCATTGATCTGGCGATCTACTTCGATGATGCGCCTTCATCGCAGTTGAGCCACCATTTTCTGATGGATGAGGCCATCGTGCCGGTCTGCACGGCGAACTACGCGCGCCAGCATCAGCTACCGCAGAATCCCGGTAATCTTCGCCACTGTACGCTGTTGCACGATCGTCAGGCCTGGAGTAACGATTCCGGCACCGATGAGTGGTTCAGTTGGGCGCAGACATTCGGCATCGAGTTGCCGCAATCGTCGGGTATTGGCTTCGATCGTTCGGATTTAGCGGTGATTGCCGCGATGAATCACGTCGGCGTGGCGATGGGGCGTAAGCGGCTGGTGCAAAAGCGCCTGGAGAGCGGAGAACTGATCGCGCCGTTCGGCGAGATGACCCTGAAATGCCATCAGCACTACTACGTGACGACCCTGCCGGGCCGTCAGTGGCCGAAAATCGATGCTTTTATCCACTGGCTGCAGAGCCAGGCGCAATTATGATGACCGGCTTAGTTTCATCCCGGTGGCGCTGTGTGTATGACCGGGCTACGGGTTTACCGCCGTCTGGGGGCCGGTAGCCCGGACAGATGCGCAGCATCGCCTCCGGGAATTATGCCGGGGCTGATAATTCGCCACCGCTTCCTGGCTTGCGCTGCGCTTCGCCGGGCTACGGGTTTACCGGCGTCCGTCATTTTGTCGCCCGGGTAAGACGCGCCGCGTCGCGACCCGGGGAACCCGCCAAGAAGCCTTAAACCGGCTGCTGATGTTGATGAAACCGCGACGCCAGCGGCAGCCAGCACAGCAGAATCAGCAATCCCATCAGCATCATCAGCAGGCCGAGGCTGCCCTGGCCGGTTTGCGGCATCATCGCCGACAGCCACGCCAGCACGCCGGAACCGATGTTTTGTAATCCGCCCACTAACGCCCCGGCGGTGCCGGCAAGGAACGGGAAAGGTTCCATCGCGCCGCTGGTTGCCAGCGGAAACAGCATTCCTGCGCCAAAGAAGAACAGCGCAGCAGGAACCAGCAGGGTCCAGACGGTCATCACGCCCAGCAGGCCCGGTATCCACATCAGCACGCCCGCCAGCAGGCAGCAAATCACCGACTGCCACATCAGCGTCGGGAAGCGTTTGTTTGGCCGCCCGGCAAACCAGGCGCCAAAGAACGCCGCCGGAATCGGCAGAATAAACAGAATGCTGACCGACATACTGCTCAGTCCCAGCACCGCCCCCATCAGCACCCCGGAACAGGCTTCGAATACGGCAATGCCCGCGAGGCCGCCGATCAGCATCAGCAGATAGCAGTTGAACGCGCCGGTACCGAACAGCGTTTTATAGTTGGTGATGAGACGGGTGCGCGGTGCGCCGGTGGGCCGGGTTTCCGGCATCCAGCGCGCCATGCTGAAGGTGACGCCAGCGCAAAGAATCAGCAAGAATACGAAGCAGGCCCGCCAGTTCCACAAGGTATCAAGAATACCGCCAATCAACGGGGCCAGCAGTGGGCTTACCAGAATTCCCATATTCAGCAGGCTATTGGCGTGCCTGAGCTGCGCGCCTTCATACAGGTCACGCGGCAGGGTACGCGCCATCACGCCGCCGACGCCAGTACCCATTCCCTGCAGTGCGCTGGCGCCGATCAACACTGGCAGACTATGGGTGGTAATGGCAATCAGCGTCGCCAGCATAAAAATAGACATCCCAACGAGGATCACCGGACGCCGGCCAACGCGATCGGAGAGCGGGCCGTAGAAAAGCTGCGAGACGCCGTAGGTCAGCAGATAAGCGGCCATCACGCTCTGTACCGCGCCTTCACGCACGTTTAGCGATACCGCCATATCGGCAATCGCCGGGATATAAATGGTCTGCGCCATCTGGCCGACGGCCACCAGCAGTACCAGCATCAACAACAAATTGAAGTTCTTATGCCGTTTCATGTCGATGAATACTTTGTAGAAAGTTGAAGGTAAAGAATATGTGACTGGCACATCCGCAAAACGATGGAGGAATCTACCATATTAAAATGACAGAACAACCCTGTAAGGGGGGATTATCGGGGATGTTCAGGCAGGTTTTGTAAACAACAATCGGCAACTAATGTTGCCATGTGTGGTTTACGACAGCCGCAGCAGAATCGCCCCGGCGGCAATGCCGCAGGCAGCCACGATGCGTAATGGAACCATCTTTTCTTTCAACAGGATAAACGCGATAACCGCGCCAAAAAGAATTGAGGTTTCGCGCAGGGCGGCGACCACCGCTAGCGGCGCCTGGGTCATTGCCCACAGCGCCAGGCCATAAGAACCCATAGTGCCAACGCCGCCGACCAGGCCTTTCTTCCAGTGCTGGCGCAGATAGCGGCTGGCCTGCGGGCGTCGGGCAATCATCGCCCAGCCCAGCAGACAGAAGCCATTCATAAAAAAGGTCCATAGCGTATAGCCCAGTGCGGTTTCTGAAAGCCGCACCCCGGTTCCGTCTACCAGCGTATAACCGGCAATAAAGCAGGCGTTGATCAGCGCTAATAGGATACCGGTGCTTGAACGGGATCGGCCGTTAAACGCCATCGCCAGTATCGCCAGGCAGATGACGCCGATGCCCAGCCACGCCAGCGGAGAGAGGTGGTCGCCAAGGAAGATAACGCTGATTATCGCCACCAGCAGCGGCGCGGTTCCGCGCATCAGCGGATAGGTCTGGCTCATATCCGAGACCTGATAGGTTTTCGCCACCAGCACCGTATACACCACCTGTAGCGCGCAGGAGACAGCAAGAAACGGCACGCTGGCCAGCGTCGGCTGGGGGGCAAAAGGGAGCAAAACCAGGGCGATGAGCGAGGCTGAGCCGCTAACGCCAATCGCCGCGTACATTTTATCGCCGCTGGCTTTAACGATAGCGTTCCAGCTTGCGTGAAGCAGGGCGGCGAACAGCAATATACAGAATACGGTAATGGTCATTGCAGCCTGGCGCTGGGGGATAAATCGTCACTGGACTGTAACATGGGCGCGCTTTGGCAACCAGAGACAGCTAGAGCGAACAAAACAGGCGATGGGTGACCCGCGGTTCATCATAGACCGGGCGAAATCCCAGATTTTCATAAAACGACCAGGCCGTTGACGGCGCATGGGTGTTGAGAAAATCAAAGCTGGCGCCGGAGTGGGTAATAACCGAGACCAGCAGCTGATGCCCGATCCCCTGCCGACGGTGGCGCTCGCCGATATATAAATGGCGGATGCGGCCGGCTCGCGGCTGCTGGCTAAAAGGGTCGACATTGAGCCCGCAAACCCCGACCAGCTGCCCAAATGCAAAAGCGCCCAGCAGCTTTTCTCCCGGCGCGTTAAAGCGGTTTATCTCGCTCTGCCAGTTCTCCGCCAGGCGGCCCAGCATAGTCAGGTTTTGCGTCAGGCTTTCGGCGCGTAGTGCCGAAAAACCGGGTTCGTCCGGGGTGATGGCGGCAATCAACAAGGGGGCCATAATTTTCTCCGTCAGGTTAGCCTGTAGAGGGGCGGTTTCCCGCCCCTCTCAGGTGCGACTTGAACCTGAATCAGCGGAACTGTTTCAGGACTGCATCAAGTAGTTGCAACACGGCAACCATGAGTTTCAGGATCAGAACAACGATATCCACTCCGCCCATACGCGTCTCCTCTGGTTCAGGAGCACAACCGGCTGGCGTACCTTTCCGCCGCCTGTTGCCAGCCAGGGTATACCCGTCATCATTCAGGCGCGACCAGTGGGTTGCGGGCTAAATGATTCGGGGTATTTGTTGACGTAACACAGTGTGCTCTTCTGGGGTTAAGGCGCTGACGGCACCACCCGTTTCAGCCAGGACTTTTTTTGCGCCGGTAAAAGTGCGGCCCCAGATTCACCCTGCGTACCCCCTCAGTATAGAATGAATACTGTATGTATGAACAGTATTTTTTGGACAAATTTGCATACGCGATCCATACTCTAAATCAGCAAAAACCGTCGTGAAAATTGCGCCTTCTTCCCCGATCGCGTATACTTTTTTCGTTGACGTAATACAGTGTGCTTGCGGCCACCAACCGTAAAATACCGAGCAGAAAACCTCGCCGCGGCGGGGTTTTTTGTTTTTATCCCGCCGCAAATTAATGTGATCTTCCGCGCAGTTTTTCCTGGTTGAAAATAAATCCATTGTGAAATGACAAAAGCTGTGTTTGTATAAATTCATTCCCTTTTTTGAGACAACAGGTCCCTAATGAACGCTACCACGCTGACTTCGACCCTACTACTAACCGCGCCTGCCGCGGTGGTCGTCGTGTCTGTGGTGGTCGTCGTCGGCAACGCGCCGTAGGGTCCGGAACAACACGAATTCCAAACCCCGCCGGCGCAAACCGAGCGGGGTTTTTCGTTTCATGCCCCCCGGTAAGTCGGCCCAGAATAAAAGGACTGGAGCATGGCAAGTTCGGGCACAACATCACAAAAAATGCGCTTCACTGGCGCACAGTTAGTCGTTCATTTACTGGAGCGTCAGGGGATCACTACGGTCAGCGGCATTCCGGGCGGCTCCATCCTTCCGATTTACGATGCGTTAAGTCAAAGCACTCAGATCCGCCATATTCTGGCGCGTCACGAGCAGGGCGCGGGATTTATCGCCCAGGGCATGGCGCGCACCGAGGGCAAACCGGCGGTGTGTATGGCCTGTAGCGGCCCGGGAGCCACTAACCTGATCACCGCTATCGCCGATGCCCGTCTGGATTCGATTCCGCTGGTGTGCATTACCGGCCAGGTTCCGGCTTCAATGATCGGCACCGATGCCTTCCAGGAAGTTGACACCTACGGTATCTCTATCCCCATCACGAAACATAACTATCTGGTACGCAACATCGCTGAACTGCCGCAGGTGATGAGCGACGCGTTTCGCATCGCGCAGTCCGGGCGACCAGGGCCGGTGTGGATAGATATTCCTAAGGATGTTCAGGCCGCGACCATTGAGCTCGATGCCCTGCCGGAACCCGGCGCCCGTACGGCGGCTCCGATGTTCGATAGCGCCAGCGTGCGTGAAGCGGCGACGATGATTAACGCCGCGCAGCGTCCGGTGCTCTATCTGGGCGGTGGGGTGATCAACGCGCCTGAGCACATTCGCCAACTGGCGGAAAAAGCCAACCTGCCGACCACCCAGACCCTGATGGCGCTGGGGATGCTGCCGAAAGCGCATCCGCTGTCGCTGGGCATGCTGGGGATGCACGGCGCGCGCAGCACCAATTTTATTTTGCAAGAGGCTGATTTATTGGTTGTTTTAGGGGCGCGTTTTGATGACCGGGCGATTGGTAAAACCGAGCAGTTCTGCCCGAATGCGAAAATTATCCACGTTGATATCGACCGCTCTGAGCTGGGTAAAATCAAACAGCCGCACGTGGCGATTCAGGGCGATGTTGGCGAAGTGCTGGCGCAGCTGATCCCGCAGGTCGAGGCGCAGCCGCGCAGCGAATGGCTGCAGCTGGTGGCCGATCTGCAGCGGGAGTTCCCCTGCACCATTCCGCAGGAGCAAGACCCGCTTACCCACTATGGCCTGATTAACGCCGTTGCCGCCTGCGTTGACGATGAGGCAATCGTGACCACCGACGTCGGCCAGCACCAGATGTGGGTCGCGCAGGCGTATCCGCTGAACCGTCCGCGCCAGTGGCTGACCTCCGGCGGCCTCGGCACCATGGGCTTTGGTCTGCCTGCCGCGGTAGGCGCGGCGCTGGCTAACCCGCAGCGCAAGGTCATCTGCTTCTCCGGAGACGGCAGCCTGATGATGAACATTCAGGAAATGGCTACCGCGGCGGAAAATCAGCTGGACGTGAAAATTATCCTCATGAATAACGAAGCGCTGGGGCTGGTTTATCAGCAGCAGAGCCTGTTCTATAAGCAGGGCGTATTCGCCGCAACCTATCCTGGCATGGTCAACTTTATGCAGATTGCCGCCGGTTTTGGTCTGCAAACCTGTGATTTAAATAACGAAGCCGACCCGCAGGCGGCGCTGCAGGCGATTATCGACCGCCCGGGTCCGGCGCTGATCCACGTGCGTATCGATGCTGAAGAAAAAGTGTATCCGATGGTACCGCCGGGTGCGGCCAATACTGAAATGGTGGGGGAATAAGCCATGCAACAAGCGACTCATGAAAACGTTATTCTACAGCTCACCGTGCGCAACCATCCCGGCGTGATGACCCACGTTTGCGGCCTGTTTGCCCGCCGCGCATTTAACGTGGAAGGCATTCTTTGTCTGCCGATTCAGGACAGCAACCAGAGCCGCATCTGGCTACTGGTCAACGACGATCAGCGCCTCGGGCAGATGATTAGTCAGATTGAAAAGCTGGAAGACGTTGAGAAAGTGGTACGCAATCAGTCCGATCCCTCCATGTTCAGCAAAATTGCGGTGTTCTTCGAATAATCGCTCGCGGCTTGAACCGCGGCGCGCGATAGACAAAATCACTCAAGCCGCATCAGGGCAGCAAGTATGAGCATCCCCGGGCGCTTACTCAGGTAAGCGACTGGGGGACAGAGGCAGCTTGAAGGATGACGTTTATACCGTTAAGGTAAGCGCGTTTTTTATCCTCCCAGGAATCGCCATGACCACAATCGCCCTTATTGACGATCATCTTATCGTCCGCTCCGGCTTTGCCCAACTGCTGGGGCTGGAAGCCGATTTTCAGGTCGTCGCAGAATTCGGTTCCGGGCGCGAAGCGCTGGCGGGGCTGCCCGGCCGCGGCGTGCAGGTCTGCATCTGCGATATCTCGATGCCGGATATCTCCGGGCTTGAGCTGTTAAGCCAGCTACCGAAAGGAATGGCGATCGTAATGCTGTCGGTGCACGACAGTCCGGCGCTGGTGGAGCAGGCGCTGAACGCCGGCGCGCGCGGTTTTCTCTCCAAGCGCTGCAGCCCGGATGAGCTGATCGCTGCCGTCCGCACCGTGGCGGCCGGCGGCTGCTATCTGACGCCGGATATCGCCATGAAGCTGGCGGCCGGACGACGGGACCCGCTGACCAAACGCGAACGCGAAGTGGCGGAAAAGCTGGCGCAGGGGATGGCGGTAAAGGAGATTGCCGCCGAGCTGGGCCTGTCGCCAAAAACCGTGCACGTTCATCGTGCCAATCTGCTGGAAAAGCTGGGCGTCAGCAACGACGTTGAGCTGGCGCGCCGCATGTTCGATAGCTGGCAATGAACGCCTTTCTCTCCCGGCTGCTCTCGGTTATCGGCTGTTGCTTTATCTTTTCCGCCGCGTGGTTTTGCCTGTGGAGCATCAGCCTGCACCTGGTAGAGCGTGCCGATCTTGCGGTACTGCTGTTTCCCTTCGGGCTGCGTCTTGGCCTGATGCTGCAGTGCCCGCGCGGCTACTGGCCGGTTCTGCTGGGCGCGGAGTGGCTGCTGATCCTCTGGCTGGCGCAGGAAGTTGCGCTGGCGCACCCGATAATATTGATGACCGGAAGTCTGTTGACCCTGCTGCCGGTGGCGCTGATCTCGCGCTATCGTCAGCAGCGCGACTGGCTCACCCTGCTGCGCCAGGGGGGCGCGTTGATCGCCGCTGCGCTGCTTCAGTCGCTGCCGTGGCTGCTGGAGGGTAAAGAGGGGCTGAACGCGCTGCTGCTGACCCTGACCGGCGGCCTGACGCTGGCTCCCACTTGCCTGGTGATTTGGCACTATCTCACCAGCACCGTCTGGCGGCCGCTGGGGCCATCGCTGGTCTCGCAGCCGGTGAACTGGCGCGGGCGGCATCTTGTCTGGTACCTGCTGCTGTTCAGCGTCAGCCTCTGGCTTCAGCTGGGGCTACCCGCCGAGCTCTCACGATTTACGCCCTTCTGCCTGGCGCTGCCGATTATCGCTCTGGCCTGGCATTACGGCTGGCAGGGCGCGCTGATCGCGACCCTGATGAACGCTATCGCGCTGATCGCCAGCCAGACCTGGCACGAACACCCGGTGGATTTATTGCTTTCGCTGCTGGCGCAAAGCCTGACGGGCCTGTTGCTGGGCGCCGGCATTCAGCGGCTGCGCGAGCTGAACCAGTCGCTGCAAAACGAGCTGGTGCGTAACCAGCGGCTGGCGGAACGTCTGCTGGAAACCGAAGAGAGCGTACGTCGCGAGGTCGCCCGCGAGCTGCACGATGATATCGGCCAGACCATTACCGCCATCCGCACCCAGGCGGGGATCGTCCAGCGTCTGGCGCCGAACAGCGCCAGCGTCAGGCAGAGCGGGCAGCTGATTGAACAGCTTTCGCTCGGCGTCTATGATTCGGTGCGCCGCCTGCTGGGCCGCCTGCGCCCGCGCCAGCTGGACGATCTGACGCTTGAGCAGGCGGTTCGCTCGCTGATGCGCGAAATGGAGCTGGAGGATCGCGGTATGGTCAGCCATCTGGAGTGGCGTATTGATGAGTCGCTGCTGAGTGAAAACCAGCGAGTCACCCTGTTCCGCGTTTGTCAGGAGGGGCTGAATAATATTGTCAAACACGCCAGCGCCAGCGCCGTCACGCTGCAGGGCTGGCAGCAGGAGCAGCGGCTGATGCTGGTGCTGGAGGACGACGGCTGCGGCCTGCCGCCGGGCTCCGGTCAGCAGGGCTTTGGCCTCACCGGCATGCGCGAACGCGTCAGCGCGCTGGGCGGCACCTTAACCATCTCCTGCACCCACGGCACCCGCGTTTGCGTCAGCCTGCCGCTGCGCTACGCCTGAGGAACGACGATGTTTGCCTTTTTGAAATCTCCGCCCGATGCTCCGCCGATTACCGATAAACAGGCGCTGGACGAGCGCTACCGCTACTGGCGTCGACATATTCTGCTGACCATCTGGCTGGGCTATGCGCTGTTTTATTTTACGCGTAAAAGCTTTAATGCCGCCGTGCCGGAAATCCTCGCCAGCAACGTACTGACGCGTAGCGATATCGGCCTGCTGGCAACGCTGTTCTACATCACCTACGGGCTATCGAAGTTTTTCTCCGGTATCGTCAGCGACCGCTCTGATGCTCGCTATTTTATGGGGATTGGTCTGGTCGCCACCGGCGTAGTGAATATCCTGTTTGGCTTTTCCACTTCGCTGTGGGCCTTCGCGCTGCTGTGGGCCCTGAACGCCTTCTTCCAGGGCTGGGGGTCGCCGGTGTGCGCGCGTCTGCTGACGGCCTGGTATTCGCGTACCGAACGCGGCGGCTGGTGGGCGTTGTGGAACACGGCGCATAACGTCGGCGGGGCGCTGATCCCGATGGTGGTTGGCGCGGCGGCGCTGCACTACGGCTGGCGAACGGGAATGATGATTGCCGGCATGCTGGCGATCCTCGCCGGGCTGTTTCTCTGCTGGCGACTGCGCGACCGGCCGCAGGCGGTAGGGCTGCCCGCAGTAGGCGACTGGCGTCACGATGAACTGGAGATTGCCCAGCAGCAGGAAGGGGTAGGGCTGACTCGCAAAGAGATCCTCACCAAATACGTGCTGTTGAATCCCTATATCTGGCTGCTCTCGCTGTGCTACGTGCTGGTATATGTAGTGCGCGCAGCGATTAACGACTGGGGCAATCTCTATATGTCGGAAACGCTCGGCGTCGATCTGGTCACGGCGAATTCTGCGGTCACCATGTTCGAGGTAGGCGGTTTTATCGGCGCGCTGGTGGCGGGCTGGGGCTCGGATAAGCTGTTTAACGGCAATCGCGGGCCGATGAACCTGATTTTCGCCGCCGGGATTTTGCTGTCGGTCGGCGGCCTGTGGCTGATGCCGTTCGCCAGCTACGTGATGCAGGCGGCCTGTTTCTTTACCGCCGGCTTTTTCGTTTTTGGCCCGCAGATGCTGATTGGCATGGCGGCGGCGGAGTGCTCGCACAAAGAGGCGGCGGGGGCGGCAACCGGCTTTGTCGGGCTGTTTGCCTATCTTGGCGCGTCGCTCTCCGGCTGGCCGCTGGCGCAGGTCATGGAGATCTGGCACTGGAGCGGTTTTTTCGTGGTCATCGCCATTGCTGCCGGCATCTCCGCTCTGCTGCTGCTGCCGTTTCTAAATGCCCAGGCGCCGAGAGAAGCGTGATCTGCCTCACCTTTCTCCGCCGAATGGCGTAAAACTAAGAAATTTTCCCGGTTTCGCCTGGACGCTGTCTCAGGCGGGTCTTCCGGCTGATTTTTACAATGCCTGCTATTCGCAGGTAGTAAATCAGCTCAGGAGTCACCCAATCATGCTGGCCTTCTTAAACCAGGTGCGCAAGCCTACCCTGGACCTGCCGCTCGAAGCGCGGCGCAAAATGTGGTTCAAACCGTTCATGCAGTCGTATCTGGTGGTTTTCATCGGCTATCTGACCATGTACCTGATCCGCAAAAACTTTAATATCGCGCAGAACGACATGATCTCCACCTACGGGTTGAGCATGACGCAGCTGGGGATGATCGGCCTCGGATTCTCTATCACCTACGGCGTGGGTAAAACGCTGGTTTCTTACTACGCAGACGGTAAGAACACCAAGCAGTTCCTGCCGTTTATGCTGATCCTCTCGGCCATTTGTATGCTCGGCTTCAGCGCCAGCATGGGTGCGGGGTCGACCAGCCTGTTCCTGATGATCGCCTTCTACGCCCTGAGCGGCTTTTTCCAGAGCACCGGCGGGTCGTGCAGCTATTCGACCATTACCAAGTGGACGCCCCGCCGTAAACGCGGCACCTTCCTCGGATTCTGGAATATCTCTCACAACCTCGGCGGCGCCGGCGCCGCGGGCGTGGCGCTGTTTGGCGCGAACTACCTGTTCGACGGCCACGTCATCGGGATGTTTATCTTCCCGTCGATTATTGCGCTAATCGTCGGTTTTATCGGCCTGCGCTTCGGCAGCGACTCCCCGGAATCTTACGGTCTCGGTAACGCCGAAGAGCTGTTTGGCGAAGAGATCAGCGAAGAGGATAAAGAGACGGAAGAGAACGCCATGACCAAATGGCAGATCTTTGTCGAGTACGTGCTGAAGAACAAAGTTATCTGGCTGCTGTGTTTCTCCAACATCTTTCTGTACGTGGTGCGCATCGGCATTGACCAGTGGTCCACCGTTTACGCTTTCCAGGAGCTGAAGCTCTCCAAAGAAGTGGCGATTCAGGGCTTTACCCTTTTTGAAGTAGGCGCGCTGGTCGGCACGCTGCTATGGGGCTGGCTGTCGGATCTGGCAAACGGTCGTCGGGCGCTGGTAGCCTGCATTGCGCTGGCGCTGATTATCGCCACCCTTGGGGTTTATCAGCACGCCAGTAACCAGTACGTTTATCTCGCATCGCTGTTTGCGCTGGGTTTCCTGGTTTTTGGCCCGCAGCTGCTGATCGGCGTTGCCGCAGTAGGCTTTGTGCCGAAAAAAGCGATTGGCGCAGCCGACGGGATCAAGGGCACCTTTGCCTATCTGATCGGCGATAGCTTCGCCAAGCTCGGCCTCGGGATGATCGCCGACGGAACGCCGATTTTTGGCCTCACCGGCTGGGCGGGGACCTTTGCGGCGCTGGATGCGGCGGCAATTGGCTGCATCTGCCTGATGGCCATCGTTGCGGTGTTTGAAGAACGTAAAATTCGCCGTCAGAAAAAGACACAAACTTTGCAGACTGCCTGAGTCATTGGGTGTGAGTCACGTTGCCCGGCCTTTGCGCCGGGCTTTTTTATACCTCTTGCCGGGCGGTTTGATGATAGCGAGACGAGGTCGCGATAAGTCACATTCTGGTACCACCGACAGTCGACAGCGGGCAATTTCCCATTATGATAGTGGTGCTGCGATTGAATGAGAGGATGCATGATCTGGTTAGGACTGGCCACGCTGATAGTGGTATTTGTTGTGGGATTTCGGGTGCTTACCTCTGATTCACGCCGTGCGATTCGCCGTCTGAGCGAACGGTTAGGCATTACGCCGGTACCGCTGGAATCGATGATCGATCAGCTGGGAAAAACGGCCGGTAACGAGTATCTGCGCTACCTGGAACGGCCGAATGAAGCGCATTTGCAAAATGCCGCTCAGGTGCTGCTGATTTGGCAGACTGCTATCGTCGACGGCAGCGAGCAGAACCTGCATTACTGGTATCGGTTGATGAAAAAGGCCCGCCTCGCGGCGCCAATTACCGAAGCGCAAATTCGCCTCGCGCAAGGTTTCCTTCGCGAGCTGGAGCCGGAAGTGAGCGAGCTGCACGCTTTACAGGAGCGCTATAACACGCTGTTTTTACCCGAAGATGGGGTCCACTGGCTACACTGATAGCGCTTCCCTGTGCACTGTTGGCTTCGTTAAAACTCCTCCTGACGAGACCAACTATGCAAAAGTCATCACCTCAAAGTGGCATCATCTGTCCTTACTTCCAATGAAATCATCGTTAACGGGTGGCCTGACGACGGCGATACCTGAAAGCAGATTAACCACTGCATAAATCATTTTACAAAGAGGTGGATTGTTTTTATAGCTAATAGGCTATAATTTGCTTATAGCTTATTGGCTATGAGGGATCGCTGATGTGGAATGTTGAAACAACGGAGGTTTTCGACAAGTGGTTTGAGGCGCAGACCGAAGCACTCAAAGAGGATATGCTCGCCGCTATGGTGATCTTATCCGAGTATGGCCCCCAACTGGGAAGGCCGTTTGCGGATACAGTAAACGATTCTGCTTTTTCGAATATGAAAGAGTTACGCGTTCAGCATCAAGGTAGCCCGATCCGCGCTTTCTTTGTATTTGATCCTTCTCGTTGTGGCATCCTGTTATGTGCCGGAGATAAAACAGGGTTAAATGAAAAGAGATTCTATAAAGATATGATCAAGCTTGCAGATGCTGAGTACCGTAAGCACCTTAATCAGTAAGGAAAAAATATGGCGACCCTTAAAGAATTAATGGCCAAACAGAGCCCGGAAAGCCAGGCGCGTATTGCTGAAAAAGTCGAAGCGATGCGTCAGGTTATCGCTTTAAGTATGTTAAGGGAGGAGCTGAATTTGTCTCAGGCCGAGCTGGCTAAGGCTATGGGTGTTAAACAGCCCACCATTGCTAAAATGGAGCAGGCCGATAACGACCCCCGCCTGTCAACGCTGAAGCGGTACGTTGCGGCGCTCGGGGGTGAGTTAAGTATTGATGTTAAGCTGCCAGGCGGCAAGCGAATCGCATTCCATCTTTAATCCAGCGAACCTTGTTGTCGCGGGCGATACTGGTGAGAAAGTTGTCAAAACGTTAAATTCGTCACATTTTAAATGTTACACTGCGCGGCTCCTCCGTATTCAACCATGCAGGTAACTTATGACTCCTTCGAATGCCTCTGCGCCGCAGGCTAATCAGGCGGCGCGACCCAACTGGTCGGCGGTTTTTGCGGTGGCCTTCTGCGTTGCCTGCCTGATTACCGTTGAGTTCCTGCCGGTAAGCCTGCTTACGCCGATGGCACAGGATTTGGGCATCTCAGAAGGCGTTGCCGGGCAGTCGGTCACCACCACCGCGTTTGTGGCGATGTTTGCCAGCCTGTTTATCACCTCGATCATCCGCAGTACCGATCGTCGCTACGTGGTGATTCTGTTTTCCGTCCTGCTGACCGTCTCTTGTCTGCTGGTCTCCTTTGCCAACAGTTTCTCCTTGCTTCTGGTGGGGCGCGCCTGCCTGGGGCTGGCGCTGGGCGGTTTTTGGGCGATGTCGGCGTCGCTCACCATGCGACTGGTGCCGATGCGCGTGGTGCCCAAAGCGCTGTCGGTCATTTTCGGCGCGGTATCGATAGCGCTGGTGATCGCCGCGCCGCTCGGCAGCTTCCTCGGCGGGATTATCGGCTGGCGTAACGTCTTTAACGCCGCCGCGGTGATGGGCGTGGTCTGTACGATTTGGGTGTTGAAGGCGCTGCCCTCTTTGCCTGGCGAGTCGACCTCGGCGCAGCAAAATATGTTTGGCCTGTTAAAGCGCCCCGGCGTAATGGCCGGGATGTGCGCCATCTTTATGGCCTTCGCCGGCCAGTTCGCCTTCTTTACCTATATTCGCCCGGTGTATATGACGCTGGCGGGCTTTGACGTTGACGGCCTGACGCTGGTGCTGTTGAGCTTCGGCATCGCCAGCTTCGTCGGCACCTCGCTCTCTTCGATGCTGCTCAAACGATCGGTGAAAGCGGCGCTGGCGATCGCTCCGGTGGTGCTGGCCATCAGCGCGGCGGTGCTGGTGCTGTGGGGGGAGAGTAAAATCGTGGCGTCGGCGGTGGCCGTTATCTGGGGTTTTGCCTTCGCGCTGGTGCCGGTTGGCTGGTCAACGTGGATCACCCGCTCCCTGTCCGATCAGGCGGAAAAAGCCGGGTCGATTCAGGTGGCGGTGATCCAACTGGCCAATACCTGCGGCGCAGCGGTGGGCGGCGTGGCGCTGGACCACCTTGGTCTGCTCTCGCCGCTGGTCCTCTCCGGTACATTAATGCTGCTCACCGGTGTACTGGTGGCGACGAAAGTACGGGTGTAATCGGCCGCAGTCAGGCGAACCGTCAATAAATCTACGGGCGTTCGCCCTGCGCCAGGCGACGGTTGATGTCGGCAATGACGCCCGGTAAATCCGCCAGCGTATCCACGACGTAATGCGCCCCGGCGGCGGACAGCTTCCCGGCGGCGTGCTCGCGGCGGGCGGCGATCTCTTCGGCGCTCATCTGCTGATATTCCTCCCAGCTGGCGCCGAATTCGTTACCGGAAACCGCCAGACCCACGCTCCACATCCCGGCGGTTAATCCTTCGGTAATGCCGGGAGCGGAATCATCAACCTTGACGCAGTGGGCTACCGAGTCGATGCCGAGGACAATGACGTTCTGCAACGCCATCCATGGTCCCGGCCGTCCCCCGACGGCGAGGTCGTCCGTCGCTACCCAGTGGTCAGGCGCATAGCCCTGCGCGGCGGCGGCCGGCGCCAGCTTTTCCATCACCGGACGCGGATAGCCGGAACAGGAGCCAATTTTTATACCTTCGGCGCGCAGCGCGGCAATGGTGTCGACAACCCCGGCGATTGGCGCAGAAAAATCGACGACTTTGGCAATCTGCAGCGGCATAAACGCGGCATAGATCGCATCGATATCGGCAGCGTTCATCGCGCGGCCAAACTTCGCCTGCCAGCGGGCGTCCACGGCGGGCAGTTTCCCCAGCGCTGCAATATGCTGCCATTTGCCGAGACCCATCGGCACCCTGGCTTCTTCGAGTGTAATCTCCACGGCAAAAGCCTGACGGAAGGCCTCAACGAAAATCTGCGTCGGCGCGAAGGAGCCAAAGTCGACGGTGGTGCCTGCCCAATCAAGAATAACGGCGTTAATACGGTTCATGATGGTTCCTTAGCGTTGCCAGTACATGGCGTTTTTAATGGCCGCCAGCAGGGCGGTGATGTCGGCGTCGTACACTTCGCCAATGTTGCCGATACGGAAGCAGTCGCTTTGCGACACCTTGCCCGGGTAGATCACGAAACCCTGCTCTTTAAGCCGCTGATAGAAATCCTTAAAGCGATACTGCGGCGCATCCGGAGAGTAAAACGCGGTGATGATCGGCGAGTGCAGGCTATCGTTGAGCAGCGGCTGAAAGCCTAATGCGCGCATTCCGGCCACCAGACGCTGCTGGTTAGCGCAGTATCGCTGGTGACGCGCGCTCACGCCGCCTTCCTCCGCCAGTTCTTTTAACGCCTGGGCAAAGGCCAGCACGGTATGGGTCGGTGAAGTAAAGCGCCACTTGCCGTGGTTATCCTCCATGCAGCGCCACTGGGCGTAGAGATCCAGCGACAGCGAGCGCGAGCGGCCCTGGCAGTTTGCCAGTTCCGCTTCCCGGGCAATGACGAAGGCGAAGCCCGGCACCCCCTGTATGCATTTGTTGGCGGAGCTGATCAGATAGTCAATGTTCAGCGCGGCGACGTCCATGGGAATGCCGCCGAAGCTGCTCATGGCATCGACGATGTAGCGTTTGTCGTACCGTTTTGCCAGCGCCGCCACCGCTTCGATCGGGTTGAGCATACCGGTTGTCGTTTCGCAATGGACCATAGCGATATGGGTGATCGCCGGGTCGGTTTGCAGGATCCGTTCGATCGCTGCAGCGTCCGGTCGCGCGACTTCACCGCAGTCGTAAGGGTGGTGCGCAATGTTCAACAGTTTCGCCATCTCGATTATGCGCGCGCCGTAGGCGCCATTGCTGATAATCAAAATCTTGTCCTGCACGCCGATCGCGCTGCCGAGCACTGCCTCAACCGCGTAGCTACCGCTGCCTTGCAGCAGTACTGAAGTGTAGCCGTCGGCGGGCGTCGCCAGTTCCACCAGCCGTTGGCGGATGGCCTGAACCACGCCGAGATTGTAGTCATCGTCCCAGGTACAGCTGTCGAACAGCATCGCCTCTTTTACCGTACGGGAAGTGGTCAGCGGGCCGGGGGTCAGCAGCAGATAATTGCGTGAATTCATCTATTTCACCATTTGGTCTATACCAGATATTTTTTATAATGGCGATCGTCTGCGGAAAAGGTCAAAGGGAAAGTGGCGCTGCAACAAAAAATTCATCTGGTTATGTATAATGAGCGCATCAAATTTGGCAGCGAGCGAACATGAAATCACCCTCTGGCGAGACGCCACAGTATCTGCTGATCAAGGCGCAGCTACAGGCGCGTATTCAAAACGGCGCGTTGAAGAGCGGCGATAAACTGCCTTCCGAGCGCGAGCTGTGCGCGCTGTTCAATACCACGCGTATTACGGTGCGCGAGAGCCTGGCGCAGCTTGAGGCCAGCGGCGTGATTTATCGCGCCGACCGCCGCGGCTGGTTTGTCACGCCGGAGCGGCTTTGGTTGGATCCGACGCAAAATACCAACTTCCATAAGCTGTGCCTGGAGCAGGGGCGGGAGCCGAAAACGGTGCTGCTGGACGGGCGTTTAACCGCCGTTCCGCTGGACGTTATGGCGCCGCTGGCGCTGCAGCCATTCGATCAGGTTTACCTGCTCACCCGTCTGCGTTATGCCGACGGGCGGGCGATTTGCTACTGTGAAAACCACTGTCTGCCCGCCAGGGTTCCCGAGCTGCTGCGCCATGATTTAAACGGCAGCCTGACCGAGATTTATCAGACCCGCTATGACCTGATATATACCAGTATGCATCTGTCGTTCTGGCCCACCTCGATGCCGCCCCAGGCCGCGGAAGCCCTGGGGGTGATGGAAGGGCGTCCGGCGCTGCTGCTGCGCCGGCTCAACTACGATCAACACGGGCGAATTCTCGATTACGATATCGAGTACTGGCGTCACGACAGCCTGCGCATCGAAGTCGATACCCATTGATTTTATGAGTCCTGTCCGAGCATTTTCCCCGGGTTGCGGCTGGCGCCTTACCCGGGCTACGGGTTCACCGCCGTCTGCGGACGGGTAGCCCGGACAGGCGCGTCAAGCGCCGCCTCCTGGAGCGGTATATCTCCCTACGTTTAATCCTTTCGCCACACTTCATTCATCGTTTTGTCATAAAGCCCCGGTAGCGTGAACGCCAATCTGGTATAGACCATAAAGATCACCATCCGAAGAGGCTGATACGATGAAACTCTCCCGACTTGCTCTGTTAACCGTTACCGTACTCGCCAGCGCCCCGGTGTGGTCCGCTGACGTTGTCACCGTTTATTCCGCCGACGGCCTGCACGACGGCGACAACAGCTGGTATCAGAACCAGTTTGCCGCTTTTACAAAGGCAACGGGCATCAAAGTGCAGTACGTTGAAGGCGGCTCCGGAGCGATTGTCGAACGGCTGGCAAAAGAGCGCACCAATCCGCAGGCGGACGTGCTGGTGACGGTGCCGCCGTTTATCCAGCGCGCCGCCAAAGAACAATTACTGGCCGAATTTAAGCCGCAGGGCAGCGACCAGATCCCCGGCGTCCACGACCGCTACTCGCCGCTGGTGAACAACTATCTGACCTTTATCTATAACAGCAGGCTGCTGAAAACCGCGCCGGCCAGCTGGCAGGATCTGCTCGATAGCCGTTTCAGGAACAAGCTGCAGTACTCGACGCCGGGACAGGCGGGCGACGGTACGGCGGTCATGCTGCAGGCGTTCCACAGCCTGGGCAGCAAAGATGCGGGGTTCGATTATCTGGGTAAACTCCAGACCAACAACGTCGGACCATCGGCTTCTACCGGTAAGCTGACCGCGCTGGTCAATAAAGGTGAGCTGTACGTCGCTAACGGCGATCTGCAAATGAACCTGTCGCAGATGGCGCGTAATCCGCATGTGCAAATCTTCTGGCCCGCAGACGCTAAAGGCGAACGCAGCGCGCTGGCGCTGCCCTATACCATCGGTCTGGTGCAAAACGGCCCGAACGGTGAAAACGGTAAAAAGCTGATTAACTTCCTGCTCGATAAGCCCGCTCAGGCCAGCGTTAGCGCGCTCTCCTGGGGGCTGCCGGCGCGCAGCGACGTGACGCCGGAAGACGCTAACTTTAAAGCGGCGAAAGCGGCGCTTAACGGCGTGAAAAGCTGGGAACCCAACTGGGACGAGGTTGCGGCTTCACTGTCGGCGGATATTGCCCGCTGGCATCAAGTCACCGACAGCGAGTAAGCGTGATGTTAATGAAAACGACCGTCGCTCATCCCCCGTCGTCGACGGGAACGTCCGGGATCACTCTCGACTCGCTGCGCGTTTCTTATCACGGCAACGTGGTGCTGAAGCCACTGACCTTAACTATTGAACCGGGTGAAGTGCTGGCGCTGATCGGTCCATCCGGATCCGGAAAAACCACGGTGCTGCGGGCGATAGCCGGATTTGTACAGCCGGCGGGCGGGCGGATTTTGCTGGGCGATACGGATGTCACCCACCTGCCGCCGTATCAACGCGGCCTTGGCATGGTGGTGCAAAACTACGCCCTGTTTCCGCATATGAAGGTAGAAGATAACGTCGCCTTCGGCCTGCGGGCGCAGAAGCAGCCGAAAACGGAGATAGCTGCACGCGTCAAAGACGCCCTGAAAATCGTCGGCATGGCGGATTACGCCAGCCGCTATCCGCACCAGCTATCCGGCGGCCAGCAGCAGCGCGTCGCGATTGCCCGCGCCATCGCCGTACGTCCGCGGGTCTTGCTGCTTGATGAGCCGCTCTCGGCGCTGGATGCGCAAATCCGTCACAACATGGTGGAGGAAATTGCCCGCCTGCACCGCGAACTGCCGGAGCTGACCATTCTCTACGTCACCCACGATCAGACTGAAGCCCTGACCCTGGCGGACAAGATTGGCATCATGAAAGACGGCTCGCTCATTGCCCATGGCGAAACCCATCAGCTTTACCACTATCCGCCTAATCGTTTCACCGCCGAGTTTCTCGGACGCGCCAATATCCTGCAGGCGACGGCGCTGAAAGATACCGCAGGGCCTGGCCTGGTCAGCGTCAGCTGCGGCGGTGGATTGATTACCGCTTTCAGCCGCGGCGGTCAGCACGGCAATAATAAGCTTCTGTGTATTCGTCCGCAGCATATGAGCCTCGCGCCGCGAACGGCCACCAGCAATCGGCTTAACGCTACCCTGCAGTCGGTGCACTGGCAGGGCGATTTGACCCACCTGCTATGCGACGTGGCCGGGGAGGCGGTGCGCATTGTGATGACCCACGTGGATCCGCTGCCGCGGGCCGGCGACAGGCTGGCGCTCTATTTTGAACCCAACGATGCGGTCCTGATTGAGGTGTCATAATGTCGCAGATCCTAACGCTCCCGCGTCGCTCTGTTCAGCTGCGGCCCTTACTGTGGCTTCTGCCGCCGCTGCTGGTGCTGGCGACCCTGTTTTTCTATCCGCTGCTGCTGATCGGCGAACAGGCGCTACGTGATGCCAGCGGTCACCTGAGCCTTGAAACCTTCTGGCAGGTCGTGGGATCCCGGCGCTTTATCAACGCGTTGCTCAATACGATGCAAATCGCGATCTTCGCCACCCTGGGCTGCCTGCTGCTCGGCAGCGTCCTGGCGCTGATTCTGGTGTTTATTCCCTTTCCCGGCAGCCAGTTGATCAGCCGGGTGATTGATACCTTTATTGCCCTGCCGACCTTTCTCATTACCCTGGCGTTTACTTTTATCTACGGCTCCGCGGGTTTGCTGAACGGCGCGCTAATGTCGCTATTGTCTTTCGAACTGCCGCCGATCGATTTTCTTTATTCCATTCAGGGCGTGATTCTGGCGGAAATCACCGTTTTCACGCCTCTGGTGATGCGTCCGCTGATGGCCGGGTTGCGGCAGATTGATAAAAGCCAGCTAGAGGCGGCGAGTATTCTCGGCGCGCATCCGCTGCGGGTTATCGGCCAGGTGATTTTCCCGGCGGCGCTGCCGGCGCTGATGGCGGGCGGTAGCCTGTGCCTGCTGCTGACGACTAACGAGTTCGGCATCGTACTGTTTATCGGCGCCAAAGGCGTGAATACGCTGCCGATGATGGTGTACAGCAAGGCTATTCTCGAATCGGATTACAGCCAGGCCTGCATGATTGCCCTGATAAATATTCTGCTGTCGCTGGGACTGTTTATAATCTATCGCCTGGCCGCCGCGCGTACCGGCGTGAGGAGCTAACGATGTTGATTTGGTCGCGTAAAGGCCGCGCGGCGGCGGGCGCGCTGGCGGCAACGCTGTTTGCCGGATTCTTCTTCCTGCCGCTGGCGGTGATTCTGATGTCCAGCCTGAGCCAGCAGTGGAACGGCCTGCTGCCGTCCGGTTTTACCCTTGGGCACTTTGTGAACGCCTTTCGCGGGGCTGCGTGGGATGCGCTCTTTTCCAGCCTGATGGTTGGATTTTGCGCCAGCCTGTTCGCTCTGCTGTGCGGCACGTGGGCTGCGCTGGCTCTGCGCCAGCACGGCGCGAAGCTGCAAAAATATCTTGGGCTGGCGTTCTATTTACCGAGCGCCATTCCTTCGGTATCGGTGGGTTTAGGCATTCTGGTGGCTTTCAGCCAGGGGCCGCTACAAATGAACGGTACTTTCTGGATCGTGCTGGCGGCGCACTTCGTGCTGATTTCTGCGTTTACCTTCAGCAACGTCTCCACCGGTCTGACGCGGATTTCCGCCGATATTGAAAGCGTCGCCTCCAGCCTCGGGGCATCGCCGTGGTATCGCCTGCGCCATGTCACGCTGCCGCTCATGGCTCCGTGGATGATCTCCGCGCTGGCGCTGAGCCTGTCGCTGTCGATGGGGGAGCTGGGCGCGACGGTGATGATCTATCCGCCGGGCTGGACGACGCTGCCGGTGACGATTTTCAGCCTCACCGATCGCGGCAATATTGCCGATGGTTCGGCGCTGACCATCGTGCTGGTGGGCATCACGCTGCTGCTGATGATTAAGCTTGAGCGCATTGCCCGCCGGATGAGCCAGAGGTAATCATCACATCGGGCGACGGATTCACCGTTGCTCGGTAGGGAAGCCCGGGTAAGGCGTTACGCCGCCACCCGGGGAATACGCCGGGATAAATATATCGATGCGGCTTCTTCCCGGCTCGCGCTGCGCTTAGCCGGGCTACAGGTTCACCGTTGTCTGCGGTACGGTAGCCCGGATAAGGCGACAGCCGCCATCCGGGACGGCTTCACAAGCTTAGAACCACGCTTCAAACATGCCGCCAACGTTCAGCGAATCCAGCTGTTCGTCTTTGGTGCCGTTGACCTTTGCGGTGCGCTTGTTATCTACCTGACCGCCAGTCACGTAGAAGCGCAGCATCGGGCGGAACTCCGGCCCCATACCGATGGCGATATTCTGCGACAGCGTCAGCTTCCAGCCGTGGTTATCGCCGCCCTGGTCGTAATCGACGCGCTGATAGCCCGCTTCCAGCCAGGTGGAGTGGACATCGTTCCAGAAGTACATTGGACGGACAATGGCACCGTAGTTTTTACGATTGTCGGTATTGTCTTTACCGTTGTCATAGTCGTGGAAGGCCAGCAGATATTCGATCTGCGCCTGCTGGGTGAATTTATGCAGCCCTTCAAAGCTGGCATAGATAGCGGTGAGATCGTCGGTCTTGTTATAGACGCTGTTATCCGAGTTGTCGGAGTAGCGCAGAATCACTTTATTGACGCCGCTGTCGTTGGTGTGGCTCAGCACCAGCCCGCCCTGCCAGGCTTCGAGACGCTCGTCGCTGTCTACCGCTTTCGAATCGAAACCGTAGTTGGCGTAAACCTCAACGTCGATCGGTCCGGCTTTAAGATTATGGGTTTTAGTGGTCAGCGCATAGTGGCCATCATCGCCGGTTCCGGAGCCGCCGGTACAGGTGATGCGCGACGGGTTCGCTTCGTCGGCCATCACTTCCGGGCTACAGGATTCCACCTGCGACACCGCCGCCACGTCAAACTGTACGCCGCCGATGTCAAAGTTTTTCACCCCGGCGCCCTGGCCGTCATGGTTCATCCAGAAGTAGTCGTTAATCCCCTGTTGCGGACGCTGATGGAAGTCGCGGCCGGCCCAGATATAGGCGTTGGGGTTAGACTCCAGCACGTTGGTAACGCCGACGTAGGCTTTTTTCAGGTTAACTTCGTCGCTCCAGTGGTCAAACATGACGTTGATATCCCAGATCGCGCCTTGACTGCTCTTAAAGGCTTTGGTTATCTGAAATTCGCCGCCGTTGCCTTCGTTGCCTAAACGACCGATCGCCGAGGCGCCGTTATAGGAACCATCCACGCCGACAAACTTCTGATCGCCGGTCTGGAACTGCGCGCCGTAGCGGGCGTAGCCGCTGAACTTCAGGCCGAAGGGGATCGCCATATCCGGCGTGGCTGCGGTGGTCTGCGGGTTGGTAATGACGTCCACTTTTTTATCGGCGGCGGCATCGATTTTCGCCTGGCGTTCGGCCAGGGCTTTATCGACGGCTTTGGCGACAATGGCGTCGATCTGTTCCTGAGTAAACTCTTGTGCAAATACGGAAACTGGGCACAGCGCGGCGACGACCGCCATGGTTAATGGCAGTATTTTTACAGTTTTCATCATTATCTCGCTTTTAGTAATTTATATATTTAGATAATAGCTATCCCGCCAGGATAAGCTGGTTTATTTATTCCGGGTACAGTTGCTAAATATTGATATAAATTAACGCTGGTATAAATGAATAAGCTCTTCTGAAAATTCACGCGCGAGCAGGGAATTCATCAGATGGTCCTGAGCATGCACCATAATGAGGGTCATCGGCTGGCGCGCTTGGCCCGCATCCTGCGCGATAAGCTGGGTTTGCATCTGGTGCGCCCGGCGGGCGTAGCCATCGGCTTCATTCAGCAGCAAGCGCGCTTCATCTATATTACCGCTACGGGCACAATGCAGCGCTTCAAAACATAATGAGCGTGACTGTCCCGCATTAACGATAATTTCCATTACCGCATCTTCTAGTTCAATCATAATAGTTCCTGAGGTCATTAACCTTATTATTTAAATAATGCAGTGAAAGTCCCTTTTCCGCATTATTTATGCCGTCATGATAAATATGCTATTAAATATATGAGTTAATTATTGGCTGACCGTTTCGGCAACCGGCACCGCAGCTTTGGCTTTTTCGACTTCAGTTTTCATTAATGAGCGTTCATAGGCGCGGAGGAATGGCAGATAAATTACCGCTGACATCACCATGCAAATTAAGCACATCACCACCGGGCTTAGCGTCCAGTTTGCAGCCCAGGATGCACCGATAGGGGCCGGGGTCGTCCACGGCGTCAGCGAAACGACCTGGCTGAGCCAGCCGAGGCGCGTCGCACCGTAAGCCAGAACGGCGTTAATCATCGGGACAAAGACGAACGGGATAAACATCATCGGGTTCATGATTATCGGCGCACCGAACAGAATCGGTTCATTGATATTAAAGAAGCTCGGAACGATACCCATTTTGCCAATGGTGCGCAGGTGAGCTACGCGGCTACGCAGCAGCAGGAAGGCCAGCGGAAGCGTGGAGCCGACGCCGCCAATCAGCAGATAGTGGTCCCAGAAACCCTGCAGATAGACATGGGGCAGAGCCGCGCCGGCCGCCAGCGCTGCCTGGTTCGCCGACAGGTTGGCCATCCAGAAGGGGTTCATAATGCCGGTCACGATCAGCGAGCCGTGGATCCCGGCGAACCAGAAAATCTGACACATCAGCACCGACAGCAGTATCGCCGGCAGAGAGTCAGAGGCGGAAACCAGCGGCTCCAGCAGGTGCATAATCGCCTGCGGCAGAATCATACCGGTCTGCGCTTCGATAAACAGATTCAGCGGATGCAGTGTCGCGATCACCACCAGCACCGGGATAAGGATTTCGAACGAGCGCGCGACGCCGGTCGGCACCTCTTTCGGCAGACGAATCGTAATGTTGTTCTGCTTCAGCCAGGCGTAAACGCGGGTAGAGTAGATAGCGGTGATCAAAGCGGTGAAAATACCCTGACCAGAGAGATACTGGGTGGAGATTTTGCCGTCGGCATACGGCGCGGCAACCAGTAAGAAAGCCATAAACGCCAGCAGACCGGACATCACCGGATCGAGCTGGAACTGGCGTCCCAGGCTGGCGCCGATTCCCACCGAAATAAAGAACGTCATCACGCCCATGCTGAGGTTAAACGGCAGCATCAGCTGTTCGCGATACTGCTGGGAGAAGTCCAGCCAGCCGCGGGCGAAACCGTTAGTGGTATCCGGCGAAAAAGGCGGAAAGATAAATACCAGCATGAATGAGCCGATGATCATAAACGGCAATGCGGCAGTGAAACCATCGCGAATCGCGATAACGTATTTCTGCTGCCCAAGGCGTCCTGCCAGCGGGGTAATTGATTGCTCGATCACGGCAATCATGGACTGATACAGAGAACTCATTTGTACACCTCTTAATGCGCTTCGATCAGCGACAGGGCATAATCCAGAACGTTGTCTCCCCGCTGCATCCCGTAATCCATGGTGTTAATTGGCTGGACCGGAATATTCAGGGGCGCGGCTTTCTCAGATAAGGTTTTCAGCATGTACTTCACCTGGGGCCCAAGAAGCACCACCTGGTACTGCGGAAACTGCATATCAAATTCGGAAACTCCATAGGCATCAATCTGAACCGGCAGGGCGCGTTCCTTCGCGGCATCGACCATCTTTCTGACCAACAGACTGGTGGACATCCCGGCAGAGCAGCACAGCATAATCTTGTACATCGACGATCATCCTCAAAATGTAAAAAGTTATTGCGTGGATGATTTGATATCAGACGGAAACCGGTTTCCATTTATAAAAAACAGAACTGTGATAACCGTCAAGATCCATCAGTCAAAGGGTGTGTTAATTAGATTTGGCTCACAGATTTTCGTGATTTTTGCTACGTTTTTCCGCGAAACGGAAAATCGGTTTCCAAATAAAAAAGGAAACGGATATACTGCCGCTGGTTATTATTGAAGCGATTCAGGTTTATGGATTTACAGGGATCGGATTAGCCCTGTCAGGGGAAAATAATGTCTACTATCAACGATGTATCACGATTAGCTGGGGTATCTAAAGCCACAGTCTCTCGGGTGTTGAGCGGTTCGCGCGGCGTAAAGGAAGCCAGCCGGCAGGCGGTATTACAGGCGGCGGAAGAACTCAACTACCGGCCGAACATGATAGCGCAATCTTTGCTGAGTCAGACCACCGGCTGCATCGGCGTGATCTGCGCCCAGGACAACATCAATCAAACCACCAGCTATCTCTATGCGCTGGAAAAGCAGCTCAGCCAGCACCAGAAGCATCTGCTGCTGCGTTTTGCCAACAGCCGCGGTAGGGTGCTGCACTCTCTGGAAGAGTTAACCTGCGGTTTATGCGACAACGTGCTGATTATCGGCGCCCGGTTTCCGCTCAATATCGACCGTCCTGACGTGGTGCTGATCGACTGTCTGGAAAGCGAAGGGGCGAACAGTATTCATTTTGACCACGCATTCGCGGCGGAAACGGCCTGTAACTATCTGATAAGCCAGGGGCGCAGGCAGATTGCGCTTATCCACCCGCAGGGCAGCGGCTTTGCAGACCAGGTCCTGCTGGGCTATAAGCACGCGCTGGAAAAGAATTTTCTGCCGTTTAATCGCAACCTGGTTTTTCTCGACAGTCCTTCGCCATCCGTAGCGGTGCAGGAGCTGGTGAATAACGCAACAACCCTGAACTTCAATGCGTTATTGGTTGCCAACGAGCAGCAGGCGCAGCTGGTGGTGCCGCAGCTCCAGGCATTTAACCGCGCGGTGCCGGAAAAAGTCATGGTATTCAGCCTGGCGGGCTCGTTACAGCTGCCCGGTATTCCGACCATCCCGGCGATTGAATATTCCATGGACGCGATGGCCAGCCGGATAGTCAACTGGCTGACCGAGAAGACGCAAATGCTCGGCAGTAGCCCGCTGCGCGGGGATTTGATCATCCCGAACCGCTGATGGCGTCCAACCCGCCGCCGGAATCAGGGCGTTGGGCACTGAATGCCGCTAATGGCCTTCTGATAAGCGGCGCTGTTGTTTTTATCCAGCGCCCGCGTCGCGCTTTGTACGGCGGTCTTATTTTCCGCTGATTCCAGCACGCGGTTAGCAAACTGCGTATCATCCAGCGCGCTGCTGGCAGGGCAGTTTTTCCTCACATCCTTCACGATCTGCTGCTTCTGCTGTTCAAACTTCAGGCCGGAGAGCGGCGCGGCTGCGGCCAGATGGGGTAGCATCAGGCTGGCTGCCAGCGAAAGCGCAATACTCATTCTCTTCATCATGGATATCCTTATTTTTATTAAAGGGTTTTTCTAACTATAGACACATTCCCGAAATAACCATTTTGCGTGCCGGTTTCCGCAAAAATGCATCCGTTTCAGCCGCTGAAATTTATCTTCCGTACCGGCAAGCAAAGCCGTTGATGCGCAGATGCCCCCCTTTCTTTTGATGGATATATTTCTGCCATTGCGTTTCAGGGATGGCGGAGCATGATGAAAAAAGGAACGACCTCGACGCCGCACGATGCGGTTTTTAAGCAGTTTTTATCGCATCCCGAGTGCGCCAGGGATTTTATCGACATTCATCTTCCCGCGTCGCTGCGCCAGCTAAGCGATCTGCAAACGCTCAGGCTGGAGTCAGGCAGCTTTATTGAAGCGAATTTACGCGCCAGCTACTCCGACGTGCTGTGGTCGCTAAAAACCAGCGACGGTGATGGCTATATCTACGTGGTGATTAAACACCAGAGCACGCCGGATGCGCATATGGCATTCAGGCTGATGCGCTACGCGCTGGCGGCGATGCAGCGTCATCTGGATGCCGGGCATAAAACGCTGCCGCTGGTGGTGCCGATGCTGTTTTATCACGGCGCGAAAAGCCCTTATCCCTTCTCGCTTTGCTGGCTGGATGAGTTTACCGATACGCAGACAGCACGACGACTTTATGCCGCCGCTTTCCCACTGGTGGATATTACGGTGGTGCCGGATGACGACATTATGCAGCACCGGCGTGTGGCGCTGCTGGAGCTGATTCAAAAGCATATTCGCCAGCGCGATTTACTTGGCCTGGTGGAGCGATTAGCAGAGCTGTTGGTTAAAGGTTGCGCTAATGACAGCCAGTTGAAAGCGCTGTTTAATTACATGCTGCAGTGTGGTGATGCGCCTCATTTTGGTGAATTTCTTCACGAGGTCGAGCGGCGCGTTCCTCAACATAAGGAGGTACTCATGACGATTGCGGAAAGGCTACGGCAGGAAGGGAGACAAGAAGGCAAGTTGGAGGGCAAGTTAGAGGGCAAGTTAGAAGGTAAACAAGAGGGTAGACAAGAAGAAGCGTTGCGTATTGCTCGTTCATGTCTGGAACAGGGATTTGAGCGCGAGCTGGTGCAGGTGGTTTGTGAGCTGTCGGATGACGATCTGAAGATGCTGCAAACTCAGGTCGCAGCATCTCCGGCCAGATAATTGTCAGCCTGTTTTCACCCGCCGCCGCGAATCCATGGCGATCAGCACCACCGACGAGAGAATCAGCAGCGTGCCCAGCCAGTCCGGCAGGCTAAAGGTAATGCCGAGCAGCAGCAGCGAGAGCAGGGCGCTACTCAGCGGCTCCGCGCAGCTGAGGATCCCCGCCTTCGCGCCGCCAATCTTCTGCGCGCCGTTCAGGTAGAGGCTGAACGTCAGCGAGGTGCCGATAACCACCAGGTAGAAAAAGGCCAGCAGCAGGCCGCCGGTCACCACAAAATGGTTGCCCTGTCCGGCGTAGAATGGCAGCAGCATGGCGCCGCCGAGCAGCATGCTCCAGCCGACAATCGGCAGGGTGCCGTAGCGGGCAATCAGCGTCGATGGATATGTCGTGTAGAACGCGGCGGCAAATGCCGAAGCAATCCCCCAGAACAGCGCTGCGGGAGAAATCGACAGCGTTGTCGGATTGCCGTGGGTCACCAGCAGAAATGTGCCCGCCAGCGAGGTACCGATGGCCGCCAGCACCAGCGGACTGGGGCGCGTTTTGCGGGCGATGGCAAACCACGCAACGATAATCGTCGGTGACAGGAACTGCAGCACCGTCGCGGTGGCGGCGTTTGATTTCTCGATGGTCATCAGAAAGGTGTACTGCACGGTGAGCGCCCCGAACAGCGAAAAAATCAGCAAACTGATAGCGTCCTGGCGATTTTGCAGGACGCGGAAAATTTTATCGCCGTGAACGAACGAGAGCATCAGAAGAATCAGACCGGCGAACAGCAGGCGCGTCATGGTCAGAAACGGCGATGACATCTGACTTTGCTGCATAATATATTGCGCGCAGACGCCGGAACTGCCCCACAGCACGGCGGCGATCAGTACGTTCAGCATCCCTTTTTTGCTGGAGCCCATCTTTCCCTCAGGTGAAAATAGTGCGAAAGCAGTATCATAGCATGAGCACGCGCGGGAAGCGGGGCAGGAAATGGTAGCCGGATCCTTTATCAGATGGCCAGCAAAGCGTACTCCGGCCGACGTCGCCCGGCGGCTGGCGCCTGACCGGGCCGACAGAAACGCGACGCCACGTGCAAAAAATATTCAACATGGGGCGTCAGTGCCTCCCGCCACGCGGCGGATAAACTCACGTTCACCGCCGTGCGCCAGACGCGCCTCTTAGCTTAAATCAACGTTTTTACTGCCGAACAGCCAGGTGAGGGCAAATCCGCAGAGATAAGAGACCGCCAGCCCGGCGGCATACACCGCCATTCCGGCGTAGATCCCGCTGCCGGAGGTCATCAGCGGCAGCGCCACCAGCCCCGACGGGCCAAACACCGTATTCAGGCCAACCGGCAGCCCCATCCAGGCGATGAGCCCGAGAAAGAAACCGCCGCAAGCGCCGCCGAGACAGGCGGTGATAAACGGCTTCATACGCGGCAGCGTGACGCCGTAAATCAGCGGTTCGCCGATACCGAGGAAGCCGGGGATAATTGCCCCTTTAATCTGCGTGCGCAGCAGAGAACCGTGCTTCGCCCGCCAGAAAAGCGCCAGCGCCGCGCCAACCTGTCCGGCCCCGGCCATGGCCAGTATCGGAAACAGCGAGTTAAACCCCTGCGCATCCACCAGCGCGAAATAGACCGGCACGAAGCCCTGATGGACGCCGAACATCACCGCCAGCAGGAACAGGCCGGCCAAAACCGCAGATCCGAACGGGTTACCGTTAAGGTGCAAAAACAGCCATGACATCCCGGTAAACAGCCAGCCGCCGATCGGCATAATAACGGTAAACGTTATCGCGCCCATGATCAGCAGCGTCACCGCCGAGGTGAGGATCATATCGAGGTTGGCAGGCATGATGCGTCGCACCTGCTTCTCCACCCACGCGCCGATAATCGAGGCGATCAGTACGCCGATAATATTGCCGCGCGGGTCAATACCGTGGCCGAAGAAGGTCGAAATTCCGGAATAGAAGCCGCTGGTGGCTTCCGGGTTATAGCCGAGGACAAACAGCGCAGCGATGATCGCTCCGTTGACTCCGGAGCCGCCGAAGGCTTTCTGGGCGTTATAGCCGATCAGGATGCTCAGGAAGGTAAACATCCCCTTGCTGAATACCTTCATGTAGCCGATCAGCGCCAGCAGCGTCGCATTCGGATGCGCGTTTTCAAGGACGAATATCTGCTCCGCCAAAGTGGCGAACCCCAGCAGCAGGCCGACGGCGATAAAACCGGGAATTAGCGGGGTGAAAATAGTAGCGAATTTCGCGAGGAATTTTTGAATGCCGCTGGTTTGCTTGCTCTTCAGCGCCTGTTTCTTTTCGGCGGCGACGTCGGCCAGCGATGGCGCCTCCGCCGGCGCGTCTTCCAGTAACGCGTTCATCATTTCCGCCGCGCTTTGCGCCTTGCCGGGCCCAAGGACGACCTGGAACTGTTCATCGCTAACGATCACTCCCATCACGCCGTCAATCTGACGGATGGCGGCGCTGTCGGCCCGTGATTCATCGCGTAGGGTCAGGCGCAGCCGGGTCATACAGTTGCCCGCCTGCGCGACGTTCCCGGCTCCGCCCACGTGCTGCAGGATCCGCGCTATCATCTCTTTATTTATTTTCGCCATTGCAGATTCCCCGTGAGTCAGCGGTCAGGAGTGGCTCAGCGCCTTGCGGATATAGCCGTTATTTTTTGCCAGCAGCGCCTGAGCCTCCGCGGCGCTTAAATCAGCCAGCACCATCACAATCGCCGTTTTGCAGTGGCGATCGCAGGCTTCCAGCGCGCTCTGGGCGGTTGCGCGATCGCATTCGGTCGCTTCCATGACGATGGACACCTGGCGCTCGATAAGCTTGGCGTTGGTCGCTTCAACGTCCACCATCAGATTGCTGTAAACCTTGCCGATGCGAATCATCGCCCCGGTTGAAATCATATTCAGCACCAGCTTCTGCGCGGTACCCGCCTTCAGGCGCGTTGAGCCGGTCACCACTTCCGGACCCACGACCGGCGTAATGGCGACGTCCGCCAGCCGGGCCATTTCGCCGTGCGGGTTACAGCTGACGATGGCGACAAAAGCGCTCTGGCTATGGGCATACTCCATCGCGCCGATGACGTACGGCGTGCGTCCGCTGGCGGCCAGGCCGACCAGTACATCGCGGCTGCTAAAGTTCAGGTTCTGCAAATCCATCGCCCCTTGGGCTTTGTTGTCTTCGACGTTTTCCACGGCGCTCAGGATCGCTTTATGACCCCCCGCGATAATGCCCACCACCTGCTCCGGGCGGGTACCGAAGGTCGGCGGGCACTCGCTGGCATCAAGGATCCCCAGGCGACCGGAAGTACCCGCGCCAATGTAAATCAGGCGCCCTCCCGCCTGCAGCGCCGCCGCGACGTTATCCACGACCTGGGCAATTTGCGGCAGATAGGGGGTAATGGCGTGGGCCACCTTCCGATCTTCCTGGTTAATCACCGTCAGCATCTCTTCGGTGGAAAGGGTATCAATGTTGACGCTATTGGCGTTGCGGCGCTCGGTCAGCAGTTTGCTCAGGTCGATACTCATAGGAACCTCTTTATTCACAGTGGCGGGCAGTATAAGGAATTAATTATTCCTTTCCTGTGAAGGTTATCACGATTGGTGTTGAAGAAATAATAGGTGATTTCAGCACTGGCGGGAAAGATGGCGGTAATAAAATTGGAATTTTTTATTACCGCCGGAGAAGATTATACCGTGGGCCGCGGCTTTTTCAGGCCAATCAGCAGCGCGGCCAGATAGCAAAGGCTCATCGCGAAACTCATTTTGAGCATCGTTTCGCCGCCGAGTCCGGCCAGCGGCGCGGCAATACCGCCGAACACAAACATCAGCGTGCCCATCAGGGCTGACGCGGTGCCGGATTGACGGGCATTAATGGCATTCATCGCTTCCGCACCGGCGACGGTGCTGATACCGCTCATCATAGAAACGGTAAAAAACAGGCCGACCAGCGCCAGCGTCGGCAGCGGTAGCCAGGCGAAGAGCAGGGTGATGGCGGCAAACGTCACTGCCAGCAGCTGGCCGCCGCGCAGCAGGGCTTCGGCGCTGAAGCGGCGTGCCAGGCGGGAAAAGATCAGCGCCGCGATAATCAGCCCGATGCCGTTAAGGCCGAACAGCAGGCTGAACTGCATCGCGCTCATGGCATATTCGCTCTGGATAACGAACGAAGATGAGCCGATATACGAAAATAGCCCGGCCATCATAAAGGCCTGAATCAGGCAGTAGCGCATAAAGCGGCGGTTTTTCAGTACCGGCGCCTCATCCTGCTGCTGCGTAACCGAGGCGGCGCTTTTAACCGGCAGCGTTTCGTGCAGCACCGTCAGGCTGAGCAGCAGCAAAATAATGCCGATCGCCGCCATCGCCCAGAACAGAATACGCCAGTCGAAGGCGGTGATGATCCAGCCGCCGAGTACCGGTGAAAGCACCGGCGCAATGCCGTTAACGGTCATCAGCAGGGCGAAAAACTGGGTCAGCAGAGTGCCCTGATACTTGTCGCGGGCGATGGAGCGCGACAGCACCGAGCCGCCCGCGCCGGCGAAGCCCTGCAGAAAGCGCCAGGCGATCAGCATATGGATATCGTAGGTTATCGCGCACATCGCCGAGGAGAAGATAAACAGCAGCAGGGAGAGCGCCAGCGGCTTTTTACGGCCAATGCGATCGCTCAGCGGGCCGAAAAACAGCTGCCCAAGGCCGAGACCAATCAGCGCCGCCGTGAGCGACAGCTGGGTCTGCGTGCCGGTGGCGCTGAGCTGCTGGGTGATTTCCGGCAGCGCGGGCAGATAGAAGTCGGTACACAGCGGCCCAATGGCGCTAAGCAAACCGAGAACCACGACCCAGGAGAGGGAAATTCGGGACATATCAACGGGCTCCTTGTCATCAAACCGGGCGTTGCCGCCCGGCAAAAGTGTTAGCTGGCGCCGCCTCCCAGCGACTGCCAGAGGGTAATGCGGTTTTCCAGATCGGTCTGCTGGAGGGAGATCAGCGTGGCCTGCGCCGACCACAGCGTTCGCTGGGCGGTCAGCACCGACAGATAATCTCCGACCCCGGCCTGATAGCTCTTCATCGCAATATTCAGCGATTTCTGCTCCGCCGCGACGTATTTATTCTGCGCGTCCAGCTGTTCGCTGAGCGTTTCCCGGCGCGCCAGCGCGTCGGCAACATCCTTAAAGGCGCTCTGAATGGTCTTCTCATAGGTGGCGATCAGACCCTTTTTCTCCGCTTCAGCGTAGCGCAGCTGCGCCAGGTTGCTGCCGCCGGTAAACAGCGGCAAGCTGATGGACGGCGCGAATGACCACACCTGCATGCCGTGGCTGAACAGCGACGAGAGCGAGTCGCTGCCGACCCCGGCGCTGGCGGTCAACGAGATGGACGGGAAGAAGTTGGCCCGCGCCGCGCCGATATCGGCGTTAGCGCTTTTCAGATTATGCTCCGCTTCCTGGATATCCGGGCGGCGCAGCAGTACCGATGAAGAGACGCCCGCCGGCACCAGGGTGATACTACGATCGCCAAGGCTTTCAAGGGTGCCGGGCAGCAGGCTATCCGGCACGGTTTCTCCGGCCAGCAGGTTGAGCGCGTTTTTATCCTGCGCCACCAGCGTGCGGTAGCTGGCGACGCTGGCGCGCGCCTGCTGATAAACGCTTTCCGCATCGCTCAGGTCGCCAGCTGAGGCGGTGCCGACTTCCATCTGGCGGGTGACGATGTTGCGCGAGTTCTCCGCGCTGGCCATGGTTTCCTGCGCCAGCGCCAGATTGCTGTTGTCCGCGGCGAGGGTTATCCACGCGGTGGTCAGATCGGCAATCATCGTCAGACGCGTATTCTGAGCGGTGAATTCGCTGGCAAGCCAGGTTTCCCGCGCCGCGCGCGTCAGGCTTTGGTTCTTACCAAACAGATCCAGCTCGAAGCTGGAAACCGCGCCGTCGGCTTCCGCTGACGAGGTGAGACCGCTGGCCACCGTTTTACTGCGGGTATGGCTCAGCTCGGCGTCGAGGGTCGGAAACAGCGAGGCGCGGGTTTCACCAAACTGGGCGCGCGCGGCTTCGATGTCGGCCAGCGCTTTCTGCACGTCGCGGTTGCTGGTTAACGCGATGTTCACCACTTTTTTGAGGCGGGCGTCATTCACTACCTGCTGCCAGTCGCTGACCACCGCGGTTGCCTCGCCGTGGCTGCCCGGCAGGGTCGCTGGCACAGGCGCGGCCGGGCGCTCATAGTTCGGATCGAGAGAGACGCAGCCCGCCGTCAGGAGCGCAACAAAGACTAAGGTAAAACGAAACATAACTTACTCCTGAGAAGAACGATGGCGGGTGAAGAAGCGTTTCACCAGCACAAAGAACAGCGGCACGAAGAACACCGCCAGCAGCGTCGCGGTCAGGGTTCCGCCGATAATCCCGGTACCGATCGCCACGCGGCTGTTGGCCCCGGCTCCGGTGGCGATCGCCAGCGGCAGCACCCCGGCAATAAACGCCAGCGAGGTCATCACAATAGGTCGTAGGCGGGTCTGCGCGGCGCGCATGGCGGCACGCGACAGGGAATAGCCCTCTTCCACCGCCGATTCGGCGAATTCGACGATCAGGATGGCGTTCTTCGACGACAGGCCGATAGTGGTTAACAGCGCCACCTGGAAGTAAACGTCATTGTTCAGACCGCGCATCCATGCCGCCAGCGCCGCGCCGAGCAGCCCAAGCGGGATCACCATGATCACCGAGAACGGTACCGACCAGCTCTCATACAGCGCCGCGAGGCACAGGAAGACCACCAGAATCGAGATGGCGTAGAGGCTCATCGCCTGGCCGCTGGCGAGTTTTTCCTGCAGCGACATGCCGCTCCATGCCCTGGTGGTACCGGCCGGCAGGTCATTGGCCAGGGCTTCCATCTTGTCCATTGCCGCGCCGGAGCTGAAGCCGCTGGCGTTTTCGCCCTGGATTTCAAAGGCGGCGGAGCCGTTGTAGCGCACCAGGCTCTCCGGGCCGTATTGCCAGCGGGTGGTGGCGAAGGCGGAGAACGGCGTCATGCTGTCATCGCTGCCGCGTACGAACCATTTACCGAGGTCGGACGGCACGGCGCGGGCGTCGCTTTCGCCCTGGATATAGACCTTCTTCACGCGACCGCGATCGATAAAGTCGTTAACGTAGGTTCCCCCCCAGGCGCTGGAGAGGGTATCGGTAACATCGCTTAATGACAGCCCGAGCGAGACGGCTTTATTGTTATCGATATCGACCTGCAGCTGCGGCATTTGCGGCAAATCGTTGGCGCGTACCGACTGCAGCTCGGAACTTTGATTCGCCGCGGCCAGCAGCTGGCTGCGCATTTTCATCAGACTGTCGCGATCGGTGCCGCCGCTGGCCATCAGTTCGAAGGTGAAACCGTTACTCTGCCCCAGGCCATCTACCGACGGCGGGGTCATGGCGAACAGGGTGGCGTCGCGAATGCTGCCGAGCTCTTTGGTGGCGCGCAGGGCGATGGCCTGAGCGGTATTTTCTTCGCCTTTACGTTCGGACCAGTTTTTCAGCGACACGAAGGCCATCCCGGCGTTTTGTCCGCTGCCGCTAAAGCTAAAACCGTCAACGGTAAAGATCACGTCGGTATTGGCTTTCTCTTTCGTCAGGAACCAGTCGGTGACCTGGCGGCGAACCTCGGCGGTGCGTACCGCCGTTGCTCCGGCAGGCAGCGTGTACTGGACCATGATTTCGCCCTGATCCTCCGTCGGCAGGAAGCTGCCCGGCAATTTCCACATCGCCAGCGCCATGCCGCCGCAAATCAGGACAAAAGCGCCCATCATCATCGCCGAGCGACGCAGGCCGCCGACAACACGATGCTGATAGCCCTGCTCGGTGCGTCCCCACAGGCGGTTAAAGGCGCCGAAGAAGCCTTTGGTATGCGGTTTCGAATGGCTCAGCAGCGCGCCGCACAGCGCCGGGGTTAAGGTTAAGGCGACCACTACCGAGAGCATCATCGCCGAGATAATGGTCACTGAAAACTGGCGATAAATCACCCCGGTTGAGCCGCCGAAGAAGGCCATCGGCAGAAATACCGCCGAGAGCACCAGGGCAATGGCGATCAGCGCGCCGGAGATTTCACCCATCGATTTTTCGGTGGCTTCGCGGGCGGGCAGCCCCTCGTCGCGCATGATACGCTCGACGTTTTCCACCACCACGATG